>CAZFMX010000024.1:28995-38914 GCA_964520425.1 uncultured Desulfobacteraceae bacterium | reverse complement strand
GTCTTTTGGGTGGTGGAACTGAAAAGAGACCCCCATGCCCCCTTTGAATCTATGCAGTAGGTACGTATTATTCAAGTTAATTCTGAGATACGATACTAGCACCTATCGGCAGCTGGATTTTCAAGTGATATCCATGGCAGCAAAGTAACCTTGATGAATGGCCTGCCGAACCGTTTCTACCTTGTAGCAATCACCAATATCGCGAAAGTGACCGAACCCGAACTTCTCACGCAACACCTCTACGTCTGTCCTGTTGGGTTGCATGCCGACCGCGATCAGCGTGGTATCGCAGGGCAATAAATTCTCCTTCCCGCATTTGTCCGCAACCATTACACCCTCTTTTGTGAAAGCAACGCAGCGTGTACTCATCAGGCAATTGACCTTGCCATCCAGCTGTTCCTTGATAGCGCTATAATAGATTCGGTTGGAATCATTTGCGATGTCCTCCAACATTTCAATCAGCGTAATCTCCCGATTATTGTCCGCCAAGTAGAGTGCCGTTTCGCATCCCACCATGCCGCCACCGATGACCACGACTCTCTTCCCGACTTCTTCAAGACGATCATACACTTCTGAAGCCGGCAGGTTGTGCAGCTGATCCATTCCTTCAAATTTCGGGATAACGGGGCTGGAACCAATGGCCACAATAAGAAACTCGGGCTCGATCTCATCCAAGAGTGCGGGAGTCCCCTCGGTGTTCAGACGTACATCGACGTTGTTCTTGTAGACCTGGCGGATCAGGTAATCCTTGAAATGCTTTAAATCTTTTTTGTAAGGATCAAGATCGGTATGCTTGAACAGGCCGCCAAGCTGATCGCTTTTTTCTACAAGAATGACTTCATGTCCGCGCTCTCCCGCGGTAGTCGATGCCATGAGACCGCCGGGTCCTCCGCCGATGACCAGGACACGGCGCCTGCGCTCGACGGGCTTGATGCTGTTGGCAATGTAGGGACCATTGCAGGCGATGGGATTGACGTCGCAATTGTTATGTCCGAAGTATTTAAGGCCGAGGCAATTACTGCAACGTATGCAGGGACGGATCTCTTTCTCCTTACCATAATATGCCTTGTTGGGCAGCTCGGGATCAGCAATCAGTGCGCGCGCGACGGCGATAAAATCTGCCTTGCCTTCAGCAATAACCTCCTCCATCTGCACGGGATCACTAAAACCACCGACAACGGTTACAGGGAGATCTATATGTTTCTTTACAAATGCAGCCAGTTCCATGTTGATACCGTGGGGTTGATAGATGGTTGGAAAGGTGTACTGAGGGGCGGACCAGTAAGACCCTGCAGAGATATGAGCAATATCGATCTTGTCCTTGACCATGTTCAAGAATTCAGCAACCTCTTCGATCTGCATCCCGCCTTTCAAATGCTCATCACCACTTATACGGTATTCAATAACCATGTCAGGGCCTATGCCGCGACGAACGGCATCGATCACCATTCGGGGAAATCGAGCACGGTTCTCCAGGCTGCCGCCGAATTCATCGGTGCGGTGGTTTGTCAAAGGGGACAGGAACTGGGATAAAAGCCATCCGTGTGCGCCGTGAAGCTGTATGATCCGAAAACCAACCATTTTAGCTGTCTTGGCCGCTTCCTCAAAATCACGGCAAACCTCTTCCATGATACTCAAATCCATGGCCTGAACTTCTCTGCCGTCAGGCAAAACGCGAGTGTTAGGCCCGTAAATGCCGCGTCCTTGCGAAAGTTGAGGCAGGGCTACTTCACCGGCATGGAACAACTGAATGCTGGGAAGGGCGCCATGGCGATTAATGGCGGAAGTGATTTTTGCATAGGCGTTGGTTGGCGAGTTATTCACCTTTTCCAGGGGATAGCCTTCGGAATGACTGAGGAATGTTTCGCATCCGCGTCTGGAATGGGAACGATTTACATTGGTCTCCCCGAGCGTGATGACAGCCACGCCTCCGCGTACCTTATCTATAACATCATATAGATAAGCCTCATTCGGTGCACCAGCGTAATCCGGCCAGGTGGTCAGACTGGGGCTGCAAAAGATACGGTTCCGGAAAGTCGTGTTTCGAATGGTATAGGGGCTAAACAGATTTGGATATTTGGTCATCTTGTATTCTCCTGCTCGGTATCAAGAAATACAATTCGCCTAAGGATACAAGGCCTCATAAGGCCCTTTGATCCAGACAGGCGCTTTAATGAAGATTCTGGTGTAGTTGATAACACTCCCTTGTTTGCGGTGTGAGTGTAGGAGAGATTTGACTGATGTGTCAAGCAAAAGAGGGTCCCATGATATGGTGGTCGAATCCAGTAAGGCGAAGACGCGAAGCTCGGTAGGTCAAGGAGATGGGAATAGCCAATCAAAACTATCAAACGTCACATGAAGAACAGGTAGAATCGCATGCCGCACAGTGGTATTAGATTTCCCACCATAAGGATAATTCTCTACCATCTTTTTGTTCCATGCTTCGGCTAGTTTAAGCCAAGCACTTGAAATCTAAAGATAAACGGACCGAGTGCTATTTTGGCATTTCTTTTGCAGAATTAACTAGTCAAATACTACATAAAATAGTACCTGTCCCGGGATTAAATGGAACAATTGAAAGGAGAACACGTTAAAAAATGAAACTTCGCCTAATAATGAACAAAGGGGAAGCTGCTTTCTCCTATAACATTGACGGTAACGCTGTTACTGTCGGACGCTCCGCCGAAAACGATATTCAAATCCATGACAATCATGTTTCCCGCAATCATCTAGTGGTCAAGAGGGTGGGGACAAGGTATTTGGTGAAAGATTTAGGAAGCGGAAACGGGACTCTTGTGAACGGTCATCGAATGCCCTCCGGTTCTACTGTTGAAGTGAGAGAAGGCGACGCCATTGTAATTGGTATGAGCGTATTTTGTTTGGGCGAAGGGAGCTCAGGGGATTTGTTTGCACTTCTCGATTTAATCGATCCCTCCAAGCAACGTGGTAGAGATACAACCACGGTCATCGTAGAAGACGGTGGCGACATGGCTGCCTAAAGGGTGTTTTCCCCCTGTAGCGCGATCCCCCCTTCGTTAGGAGCATCTTGGAAACCTTGTGTCTGTCAGTACTCTACAACGATTGGTCTTCACTGTAAATTCCCATCCAGTCCTGTATCAACATTACATAATCTAACTAGTCAACGGTTGCCATGGAGCCCAGTGGAATGGCAATCTGTGTGCAATAATTAGGGATCTTTTTTGTTTCCAATCCCTCTATAGTTATGAACGGAACTGGTGATGTTAAGGGGTAATTTCAGATTTCAAGTGCTCGATTATGTCCATTAATTCTGTTTGGTTTAGAGCATCGGGAGAAAGCTCAAGATATCATTCCACAGTCTTCAAAAATGATTCTGAATTTTTATGGGTCTCCTTTTCCATGACTCAACTCAGCTCTGACGAAATTCAGTGCCCCTCCGGCCAGGAGGAATTTCCTTTGTCTTTCCGAAACATCGAGTAATGTCATGATGGTCGTTCCATCTACTTTTACCCGAATCTCTTTCTCTCCCGCTTCAATATTCTTTCTGATGTCTTCAAGGATGATTGAAGATCCCACATTCATCTTTTCATAGTCACTAGGATCTTTAAAGGTGAGAGGAATAATTCCGAAATTGCAGAGGTTGGCCTTGTGAATGCGGGCAAAGCTCTTCGCGATCTTTGCTCTTACACCAAGATAACGGGGGGCCAGGGCGGCCTGCTCTCTACTGGAACCCTGTCCATAGTTTTCTCCTCCCACCACAATTATGTTGTCCTTTTCCTTACAAATCTTATAAAAATCAGGCTCTATCTGAGAAAAGACAAATTCGCTCAGGGCCGGTATGTTTGAGCGTAGGGGCAGAACCTGACTTCCGGCAGGCATTATGGTGTCCGTCGTAATGTTGTCTCCGACTTTTATAGCGACCTCCACTTTCAAAGTTTCCGGAAGTGGTTCCATCTTGGGCAGGGGTTTGATATTCGGTCCCCTCTTGATCTCGATATCCCGATAATTCTCCGGCGGAGATATGATACCGCCCGCACTTATGGAATATCGTTCCGGATCCTTAATCCTTGGGTAAGCCATTTCCTTTGAAAAATCTCTCGGGTCTGTAATCACTCCTTTGATGGCGGCGGCAGCAGCCGTCTCCGGAGAGCAGAGATAGACCTGATCGTCCTTGGTTCCGGACCGACCCGGAAAGTTCCTGGGAAATGTGCGTAAGCTGACCTGACCTGTCCCCGGAGCCTGACCCATCCCGATACATCCCAGGCAACCGGATTCATGAATCCTTGCCCCCGACGCTAAAAGAAGGGACATCCCGCCATGCTGAGTAATATTCTCAACAACCAGCACGCTCCCAGGATTGATATGGAGACTAGTGTCTGGATGACGCCTGCGCCCTTCCATGATCTTGGCAACCACCATCAGATCACGAAATGAAGAATTGACACTGCTTCCCACGATGACCTGATCCACAGGAGTTCCCGCGACTTCAGCAACGGGTACCACATTCCCCGGAGATGAAGGGCAAGCAATCATGGGTTGAAGCGTCGAGAGGTTGATCTCGTCATATCGTTCGTACTCGGCCCCTTCATCGGCAGACAATCCCCGCCATGCTGTTTCTCTCCCCTGCGCCTTCAAGTAGGTCCTTGTATTCTCGTCTGATGGGAACACGGTACTTGTCGCACCCAATTCCGTACCCATGTTTCCTATGGTCTCCCGATCCGTTGCAGATAGAGATTTGACGCCCGGGCCGAAATACTCGATCACCATTCCCACGCACCCCTTGACATCATATCGCCTCAGCAACTCCAGGATGACGTCTTTCGCACTGACCCAATCCGGAAGCTCTCCCTTAAGCTCAACACCGAATACCGCCGGGCAGGGGAGATAATATGGCCGTCCCGCCATGGCCATGGCCACATCAAGGCCGCCGGCGCCGATACCAAGCATAGAAACCCCGGCTGCACCAGGCGTGTGGCTGTCTGAGCCCAGGATGGTCTCACAGGGAAGACCAAACCGTTCCATATGAACCTGATGAGAAATTCCATTACCGGGAGGGCTGAAATGTATTCCATATCGCGCGCATGCCGTCTGCAGGTACTTGTGATCGTCCGCGTTCTTACTGTCCGCCTGCGTGATATTGTGATCCACGTATTGGGCGGCTAACTCTGCTCTGACGGAATCAAGACCCAGTGCCTCGAACTCCATCATGGCCACGGTTCCGGTGGCGTCCTGTAGAAGCGTATGATCGATCTTGATAGCGATCTCTTCTCCCGGAACAAGTCTACCTTCAACCAGATGCGCTTCCAGGATTTTTTGTGTTAAGTTTTTTGCCATTTATTGACTCCCTAGACTAGATTTATTCTCATTCTCTCTTCATGTACATCTCCGCCGTAGAACAGCGGAGTATCGCTGCCAATCAACCATGCGGATTTTTGCGTCGACTAAATCAGCCTTGTTATGCCATCTATCCAAATTATATCAACTATTCTATCATCCTTTCCATGGAATTAGCATGGGTACTCTCTTTTGATATTTACGATAATCATCACCAAAATCGGACACTAGATCTTTTTCTTCAAGAAATGTCCCAACGATTATCCACATTGTCCATAGGAAATTAAAAATCAATCGATCAAGAGTCAGATCTGGACATGACCATACAAGCAAAAGAACGGAAAAATAAAGGGGATGACGCACCCATAAGTAAGGACCATGAATTGAGAACTTTTGTGGGATATGCGGCTTTTCATGCAAATAATCTCTTATTGGAGTTCGACCATATGGATCAAAGGGTTTTAATGCTTTCACACCCCAGCCAATTCCAACGATTCCCATAAAAAAGATACCCCTTGCAATCCACCGTAGAACTCCTTGGAGTTCATGTAAAATTGTTGTTGAAGGTTGCCATAGAATAACTACACCTGTCAGTACTATGCTTGAACCTAATGTAAAGATGGCATCGTTATAATATGACGGGACAATGTTCGATAGACGTGCGCGAAAACCCCTACGAATCATGGAACTGTGCTGAATAAAAAAGATAAATGAGAGAATCCCATCCCAGACAAGCATAGTCGATTCTGTCATCTTTATATCTATTACGCGTAAAGATCCTTTGAAAAGAAAAATTCCAAATAAGAGTATAGATGCCCTACCTATTAAGGGGGAAACGATCATTAATGATTTTGCTATAAACGTTTCCTTAGTATTCATATTTTCTCTCATTATTTTAGGGCCCTAACAAGTCGGCATTACGGAAAATCCTCATTGTCCGAGGGAAGCTGAAAATTTAGCAGATTATGTTGCAGGTATCCAGCCTATAATCGGCTACCCACATAAAAGTAGGATCGGTCATGCCTCCTACACTACCGGAAATTCTATCAAACTCTCTAATTATCTCAAATGCTGGACTCTATTTAGTATTCACCAAGATCTGGGAAACGCATAAATCTGATCAACGCGCCAATAAAGGGCCTCATCACATACCTAACCAGACCGGCTGATTTTGTTGATGTCTTATCTGTCGTCCATTGGTCATCTGTCTCGCTGCAATCGATTGTCCTGAACTGATCCCTTAGCTCGCGATAGCCCAGAAACATGTGTAAACGCCGGTCGACATCAGCGTCCTTGTATTCAAGCAAAATAGCTTCCGGGGCTTTTTGCATGATACCCCCTTTCATCGTTTCAAATGTTTCCCATTATGACTGGTTCAGGGGCTATCATATATGACGCTGAAAACGAAAAACCCCCCATTTGGGGGGTATCATGCAGAAAAATGTATTCTTCGAGTTGGAGCCGAGATTCACATTCCGAGTGCCGTTCAGATGAGGCTGTAGCGAATCGCCAGGACCGCCGCCTGTGTCCGATCGCAAACACCAAGCTTGTTGAAGAGGCTTATCACGTGGCTTTTTACGGTGTGGGGACTGATGATGAGCATCTCTGAAATCTGAACGTTCGTATAACCTTCGGTAAGTAAACGCAGCACATCTTTTTCACGTGAAGTCAGGCTGGTCTTGATGGCGATATCGCCATCATCGAAGTAAACCGTCTGCTCTTCACCGCTTTGGACGTCAAGTTTTTTGGACAGGTATTTGGTATATTCTTTCTGCTTTTCGGATGCCTTTTTTCGGGCTGTAATATCAAAAACAATAAGAAAAGCGGCCTCCACAGACTGATCCTTGGCTCGAACCGGATAGGCCTTGACTTCACCCCACCTGCGCACGCCATCAGGAAAGTCCTTAGAGCATTCAGTAATCTGTGTTCGACCCTTTGCGAAGACATCGCTCAGAGGACAATCCTCACACGCTTGTTGTCTTTGGTAAAAGAATTGGTAACAGATTTTGCCAACGGCATCTTCATGCCGACTCCCATGTATAAAGCCCATGGCCTTGTTTAACCACAGAACAGTGTAATCCGACGCAATGATGGCGAACGGGTCCCGGATACTACTCAGCACAGCCGAACCAAGTCCCGCTAATAATCCATCAATGTCAAAAGATTTTCTTTCTTCCATTTTCCTCATATCTCTCCAACCCATCGATCCCAAAGACCTACTTTCTCATCTATGTGTTTGATAAGTCAATAGGTGAAATACTCTATTCTTATAGAAAAAATCCTGTATTTAATACTGAAATGATCTGGAACAGGCTTTGAAAAGGGAGTCTCAGAAAAAGTTTTCTAAAAAACAGATCGAGTATGGATTGCTAACAAGCTTTGGATAAGCCTCGCGCGATATATGAGTGAAAAAAGCCGCAAACATAGGGCCAAAATGAAAAGATACGAACAACTCTGTCAAGGAAGATGCTAAATCGAAATGGATATCTATGAAGATCGGGTGATATGTTGCTGCCTTTCAGACTGATTCAACGAGAGGAACTGCCGGGCTCAATTCATCATCCTCTTGCCGTTTCAAGTCCGATCGGATTTCCCCATGATACGGACGCGCTCCACAGCCCGTAACCTTCTCATGATAACCAGAACTAGGATGGATGTAAGAATGGATATCAGTGAGAGGTTTAGGCTTTCATTTCCTTGGTTCGTGTGTAATCCCTCGTTTGAGATCGAAGGTGTTACCGTACCTATAAAACAACCACCGCCACCACTACCACTGGTTGCTCCTGCTGGAACACTATTGGTGGCATCTACCTCATCTTCTGCCTCGTCTACTGTCTCTTCTGCCTCGTCTACTGTCTCTTCTGCCTCGTCATTTATGGAGTTCGTAGTCGTCGCATCGGCTGCTGCCTGAACAGCGGAAAAGTGGTACACTTGGATTTCGATTGTGGAGGGGGCTCCATTATTATGATTAATGCGTGAGCCGGGTACCATCCATCCTTCGCCTCCCGGAAGGATTTCTCCATTTTCATCACATGCTGCAATCCACTCTTCTCCGTTGTGAAGCATAACACGGAGTTCGCTGAGATCCGAGTATTCAGGGCATGGAATGAAGATTCTTACAGGAGTTCTGAAGACTGCGTGAGGCTGAAGAACCATCGGTATACCCACACCATTGAAACCTTCCACGTCCAAAGGCGGCAATTCACTAGAAAGATCGAACGTCGGCTTTATAGGTTCATCACTATTGTAAATGATCCTGGCACCCGCAAGGTCACCACTATCGACTTGGATTCCAGCATCATACCCTCCTTCGAGGTCAGGATCTCCAGGATCAATAATACTGACGTCAGGATTATCCGCTGGTTCTTGAGCGGTCTCGTTTTCAGCTTGAGTCTCAACCCTAAAGTTGAAAGATTGTTCCAGTATAAAACCTTCTCTGTCCATGACGTCCACTTTGATGGTGATAGGGGTATCAAAGGGATAGGTGTTATAGGGGTAGGAGCTTGGCTCAGATGACTTATAATAAGTGACCCACAAATGGCCTACGTTCGTGTTTGGTTCTTCAGAGAGTTTGACCACTCTGACGACCTGTGTGTTGCTTAGGTTTCTCTTATAATCAACAATACCACCGTCGTCTATTGTGAATCGGATACTGTTTTTGTTTGTAATGTCAATACCATTGAGTGCTTCAATACGAAGGGAGAATGGAGTATCATGGGGCACACGGTGATTGTCGTTGACTCCGGAAAGGTTGTTTGGAATGCTCTCCGCGATCTGGATGAGAGATAATGATGGAACGGAAGTACTGTCAGAAGGGTCTGTTTCGTTTTCATATTCCTCTTGATTCGACCAGCCGTCACCGTCCAAATCTCCATTCGAACCGTTTATTCCGGTGCTGTCCAATGGATCCAACCCATAGGCTTGCTCCCATAGGTCAGACAATCCGTCGTTATCGTCATCAGGATCCTCTGAATCTGGTATTCCATCATTATCATGATCATCTTCTTCAGCTGAGCCGCCCCCGACAGTGACTGAGACTGAAGCAGTCGTATTTCCCCAAGAATTGGTGGCCGTCAGGGTATAGATAGTTGTTGTGTCGGGTGAGACGTTGATGGAACCCTCAGATGTGTCAACAGATCCAATGCCGTTATCGATGGTTGCCGAATCAGCTCCTATAATTATCCATGATAAATGAGCGGTTTCTCCCTGATTGATCGAACTCGGCATTGCCGTAAAACTCTCTATGATCGGCTCTGACTCATTGAACAAAACCACGACAGTCCTATCGGAATTCATGGTCACGTAGTTGATCTCAGAAGTCGAGTCATCATTATCTGTACCGCTCCATAAGACAACATGGTATCCCGGATGAGGGGAAGCTGTCAGCTGAACGACGGTGCCTTCATCATATGTGCCCATAGTAGGAGACAGTGTTCCACCTCCTCCTTGAACGGCGGTAACCAACCGATACTGTTGTGAAGAAGAAGTCTGACTAAAAGAGACTGTCACGGCTTTGTTGGAATTCATGGTGACTGCATTGGTCGTAGATGTTGAGCCGTCGTTGTTTGTACCGGTCCATGAGGCCACGCGATAGCCGCTATTGGGC
>CAZFMX010000024.1:0-28895 GCA_964520425.1 uncultured Desulfobacteraceae bacterium | reverse complement strand
GTCGCTGTCAGTGTGACCACGGTGCCTTCGTTATAGGTGCCTGATGTGGGCGAGATGTATCCATGTCCTCCTGAAACGGAAGCGCTCAGTGTGTACTGCTGAGTAGAAGAAATCTGCTCAAAAGAGACTGTCACGACCTTATTGGAATTCATGGTGACGTAATTGGTGTTGAATGTCGAACCGTCATTGTTGGTACCGGTCCATGAGGCCACGCGATAGCCGCTATTGGGCGTCGCTGTCAGTGTGACCACGGTGCCTTCGTTATAGGTGCCTGATGTGGGCGAGACGGATCCATGGCCTCCTATAACTGAAGCGGTCAATTGGTATTGCGTGGGCGGTATGGTGGAGGACTCGACAACCAGGTCGATTTGTTGTGTGATGCCGGTGTTCTCCACGGTAATGGATCCGTTGGAAGGGGATGTGACAGTGAGTTCTTGTCCATTCCTATACACATGAATGACAGCCGGATCTCCCGGATTGGCCCCTCCAGGCTGATCATTGATGTCATATATGGGAATGTCAATGTTGTAATAGTCCCAGCTGTTCAGACCATCCGTATCTGATGCTACAGGATTGAAATTACTTCCGTTTTGTCTTGTAACAACAAAGGTATAACCGGAATCAGTCGCTTGGTTTAGTTGCGAGCCGTCAACTGTGACGGTTCCGCCAATCCTGAAAGGTATTGGGATCTGACACTCTGCCACAACGGCAGAGAAAAGGAACGCAAACAGGATGCTTAGCACGAAGGAATATTTCTTGACGGTGTTCATATGATCTCTCCGGTCTTGTCTATGCTTCAAGCCTTACTACTCTTGCTTTTACGGTAGTGACCATGTGCATGCTCTTGATGTCTCTATCCAATATCCAATGCCCGGCTCCATAATATCCAAATCACTGAAACCCGGGTTAAGGGCATCATAGGCTCTCCAGGCGCCATTCACATAGCCCCACACGGATATGACATTACCTTGAATAGAACGAATGGCGTAAGCAATGGACTGCGTACGGGGAGTGAAGTAGCCCACCAGATTGGTGCCGACCGTGAGATAGATTGAAGCTGGGGATGTAGGGCCATATATGAGCAGGACGCCCGGCTCATTCATCTCGATCCAATACCCCTTCCCGGCCTCCATCGTACTCAAATCACTGAATCCAGGGTTAGCAGGATCATAAGCTCGCCAATTGCCATTCACATAAGCCCAGACGTCAACATATTGACCCTGGATAGATCTCAATACGGCTGACACATTCGCATTCTCTGGTTGTCTGTACAAAGAGACCAGGTTGGGACCTGAATTCAGACTCACGCCCAGAGCGTCTACTTCATTGGAAAAGCCACTTTCCAGTTGGTTCGTGTTGTATGCGGTTACAGCAAAAAAGTAGACCACGTCTTCGTTCAGACCATACAAGGTGTACTGCGTCGCATTCCTACTTACAATAATGGGAGAAGGGCCCTCGACAGCCCCTGTGCCGTTGTAAGGTGGTCCTGATGTTTCAGCCTTGTAGTAGACTTTGTAGCCGGCGAGGTTTGTTTCCGTATTCGCGTCCCATTGGAGAGTAATATCGAGAGAATAGGCCGGTATACACCATGCAAAAAACGTCAGGAGCAAAAGCATCAGACATTTCGAACCTTCCCCTGACTGACTTTTTCTATGAAACATTTTGATCCCTAAAGAAAAGCGCTCTTGGGCATCCGCACCAAAAGGCGTCCTCGACTATCCTTTGGTAGCCCGGCGATCATAGATTTTCAGCTTTAGACTTATGGCCTTAAGTTCCCGCCGTCAAACGGTTTGCCCTTCGCCATCAGTCTTTTCTGCTTCACCCGAAGCTTTCAATAAGATGATTATGGAACATCTGGTATAAGATTTGTAAGATTATCAACTAACAAATTGAATACTGACTCGTCATGGTTGTTGGTTAAGAAACGTTGGATAACTCAAGTTTAAATGATTTAAAGATCCACAGCCACTGTATTAGGGAGAGATGCAAAGTGAATCCATATACCACTAAAATCATAAAAGGTATAGCGAAAAATCTATATTGGTATCTTTTATCCATTTAATGCAGAAATGACGGCAGTTTTTCCAACATGACTTCACAAAGAATTAGGTGAGTCGCATTCTCTTGTTCAATAAGACTTCAAATCCTTTTAGATCCATAGACACCATCCTCATTTGGTGTTAAATCCTTTATAAACTGCAATACACGTGCCAGGGCTGGTTTTATTATCCGTGAAACACTCATTACGATTTATCGTATATTTTCAAATAGTTATCTAAAACCTTTTACACCGGCACGTCTGATTTCTCGATCACTTGAGAGAAGGTGGTCCATCTCATCCGGTTTGTGCTGGTTGTGAAGGAAAATCCCTACATAGGCTGTCCCTTTGTTCTTTCTCAATTTTCTTTTTTGATCACTGATAAGAAGCAGCAAATCGTAGGGAAAATCCTTCATATTTCCTATCTCGTCTTTTTTTTGACTTTACTTTTCTCGACCCTGAAACTCGCCGGGTCCAGATTGTGCTTTCTTAGTAGGTCGTAGAGATCCGCCCTATATTTCCCAGCCAACTCTGCAGCCCTACTCATATTCCCCTGAGTCACATCAATGAGGTGAACAAGATAGTCTTTTTCAAAATCTTCTTTTGCTTCTTTGTAGAGCTTAATGCGCTTCTTCTCCAGGTTTTGAGTCTGGAGTATCAAGTCCTCATTGATTATGTCCTGAGTGCTCATGGCCACTGCGCATTCCATGGTATTTTCCAATTCCCGGACATTGCCCGGCCAGGAATAACCAAGAAGCTTCTGTAGGGCACCGGCAGAGAGTCCTTGAATCTGCTTTTTAGCTTTGTCTGAAAACTTTTTCAGGAAGAACTCCGCTAACAAGGGGATATCCTCTTTTCTTTCCCTTAGGGGTGGAAGCTTAATGGGGATCACATGGACACGATAGAAGAGATCCTCACGAAATTGACCATTGGACACAACCTCTTCCAAGTTCTTGTTTGAAGTGGATATCAGGCGCGTGTCCACTTTGATGGTCTTTCCGCCGCCGATTGCATAGAACTCCTTTTCCTGAAGGACTCTTAAGAGTTTCGCCTGCATCATGAGGGGCATCTCAGAGATTTCGTCCATGAAAAACGTTCCTTTATGGGCCTGAGCAATAAGTCCCTTTTTGGAGCTGGTAGCACTTGTGAAGGCTCCCTTTTCGTACCCAAAAAGCTCACTTTCAATAAGTGTCTCAGGAATGGCAGCACAGTTGATGGCGATAAAGGGGCCGTCTTTTCTTGGGCTGGCCAGATGTAGAGTATTGGCAACAAGCTCCTTGCCTGTTCCACTCTCCCCTTCAATATATACGTTGGAATCAGACAGGGCCGCCTGGGCGACCTTCTCCAGCACTCTTTTCATCTTCTCACTTCTCGCAATAATGTTTTCAAATCCGTAGTGCTCCTTTACCAGATTCCTAAGATTTTTAACTTCCCGCGTGAGTTGTCCTTTTTCCAGACAATTTTGAACCTGGAGCAGCAAGTCCTGATAGTTAAATGGTTTGGTGATATACCCGTAGGCCCCTTTTCGCATCGCTTCAACAGCACTGTCAATTGTGCCATAAGCTGTTAAAATCAGGACAGGAATTTCAGGGTTGATTTGATGGATGGTCTCCATAACTTCTATCCCGTTCTCTCCCCCGAGTTTGAGGTCCATAAGGGCCAAATCGTATGGTTCATTCCTTATTAATGAGGTGGCCTGATCGCCGTCGGTAGCCACATCAACATTGTACTTTTCTGCCTCAAGCCTCATTTTGACAACCTTGAGTATACTCTGATCATCATCGACCACTAGAATTCTTTCCATCTTTGTTCCTGTTTCCTCTATTGTGGCAGGGCTTCTCTTTTAATTGTATCGATGTTCAAGTCAATTTCCTTCAGCTTTTCGATTTGTCCTCTCAATTTCTTTAGTTCCGCCTGCGACTCTTGAAGCTGATCCTGCAGAGTAAGAAGCTGTTGGTCTTTTTCCTTAAGCCCATTCTGCGCCTTATCTAACTTATCTAATTCGTCTTTTTTTACCTTGAGTTCCTCTCGTAGAGTACTGACTTCTAATTGGATACTTTGAATCTTCACTTCACGTTTCTCTATTTCCTCGATTACGGCTACCCATGCCATTGCTTCCTTCCTCAGAGGACTGGTGGGATACTCCCCAATAAGCTTGAGGAAGGACTCCTTTCCTAGCTTATAATCACGCCGGGGGTTTCTCGGATCAACCAAGATGAGTCCTCTCTGATAGAGCACATCATCCTTTTGAAAAGATAAAACATGTAAAGCTGCCCGCTCGTTCATTTCCATGGCCGACACATAGTCTCCTAACTCCCAATACCGTGCAGCCTCCTTCAGATCATTCAGGCTCATAACGGTTCGAAAATTGGCGCATCCAATGTTTCCGATAATCAGGATGAGACAACAGACAGTGTAAAGAAAAACGTACTGCCTTTTCCAGGTTCGCTCTGTGCCCATATTCTGCCTCCATGAGCGGATAAGGTGTATTTAGCTATGGATAGTCCGAGCCCGGTCCCGGTTGCCGGCTGCTGACCGTTATCGATCCGTTTGAATCTTTCAAATATCTTCTCCAAGTCCTCTTTATGGATTCCGCAGCCGTTATCTGAGACCGAGACCAATATGAACCCTGGGTAATCTTCACTCAAGGTCGAGTTTATGGCAATCCGGCCGCCTTCGGGCGTGAATTTCAATGCGTTACCAATGAGATCTTCCAGGACCTGCCCTATGCGAACTTCATCTATTCTGACCTGAGGAAGATCTCCAAGGGGCTCGATGGAAAGACGAATTTTTTTTCTGTGAGCGATGGGTGTCAGTTTTAAGACCGTATCCTTTATCACAGGAATGACTGAACATGTTCTGAAATGGTAATCCATCATATTCCCTTCCATACGGGAAAGATCAAGAATACGGTTCACTGAAGCGATCAATCTTTCGCATTCAGCCCTTGTGATTTTCAAAAGTTCCTGCTCCTTCTGAGGTGAACCTCTGTATGTTCCTTCAATGAGCATGCTGGAAGCCTCTTTGATGGCCGTCAGGGGAGTACGCAGCTCATGGGATACGTGACTGATAAAACCCGCTTTCATTTCATCCAGTTCCTTCAGTCTCTCACACATATGGTTGAAATCGTCAGCCAATTCCTTGATCTCAGGTATTGACGCCGGGATACGGATCTTTTCAAATCTCCCTTTTGCTATTTCTTTTGTCCTTTGCTTAAGGAGCAAGATCGACCTATTGATACTACGGGTGTTCAAAAAGGAAATCAATAAACCTACAAGAATAATTAAAGTGGCTGTAATAGATGCGACCCTGTAGATATGACTGCTGATCTGTTTAGAGCTGGTTATTTCTGTGCTCTGATTGGATCGAGCAATCAGGATTGTCTTCTTCAGGCTTTGATTCATCGCTTCAATTGTCCCTTCTTTCTCAACACGATACTCTTCTTGTGGATAATCGATATCTTCCTGTAACAATTTTGCTTCTCGCTCAAACAGGTCCAAGTAATCAGCATAAAGGCCCATCGCCTGTAAGATCAATTTCTCTTCCGTTCCTTTAGATGCAGATTCCCCTAGATCTTCCAACGCTTTGTTGACACGTTCCTTAAGCTCAAGAAACCTCTCATAAAAGTCCGGATCTTTAGAAATGACGTATTTCTTCTCAAACCCCACCTGTGAAAATACCGTGTTCAGAAGATCTTCAATCGGCTGAATCATCTCTTCCTCGGCAGCAGCCACAGACTGGGTGAGATGAAGTAACTGATTCAGCTTCAGACTGACATATCCGCCCAGAAAAACGACCAGGAGCATAATCATCAGATAGCCGAATGCTAATCGTTCGAATATGGTAAATCTCATAGTCTCTGAAACCGCCTATCTTCAAAGAGAAAGGTTATAGGACAAGAGAGTTCTCTCATTGCTGGCATCATCCTAGAGCAAAATCCTGTTTTTGTCTCCTGAAAAACTCCCTGAAAAACACCAAGTGATAGAATTGCCACGCGATTTTATCAAACACATCTTTTCTGCCTTCAGCATGACTCGTCCGCCTGAGGTTTGGCGGACTTGTCCGCTTCATCACGCACCGAATCTTATCGCCTGGCGCGATTTTACGCTCTTTTTTGACTAGCCAATGACCAACCCTAGAAAGGGACGTGTTCGGAAAGCGCCTCTATACTTAGAGACTTCCCGTTTACTCTCAAAAAAGATGGACATCCCCTATGAAAAACACTATATCCCCTGTAAGACTTTATAGGAACTGTCATGACCGTCATTTTTAAGAGAGGATGTTATGGATTTTTCACTTAGCAGAGAACAGCAAGATATTATAAAGGCAGCGCGAGAATTTGCCCAAGGCGAATTCTCTGACCGGGCCCTTGAATTTGACCGTGAGGAAAAATTCGACCTTGATATCTGGAGAAAGGCTTGCGAGCTTGGATTTGTAGGGGTATTTATCGATGAAGAGTATGGTGGGGCAGGATACGGTTTTTTCGAACACTGCCTGATTGTCGAGGAATTTTGGGCTGTTGACCCAGGTATCGCAATGGCGATCGGTTCGACCACTTTTGGTTCAGAAATCCTAGGTCTCTTTGGGACTGAAGAACAGAAGAGGCTTCTACTTCCTCGACTGGTGGAGGGTAAAGCCATCATGGGAACGGCCATCACAGAGCCGGATGCCGGATGCGATGTCACGTGCGCTACTACTACCGCTGTCAGGGACGGTGATGAATGGGTTATCAACGGCTCCAAGATGTTTGCCACCAATGGCAACCTTGCGAATTTCTTGCTGGTCTTTTGTATGACTGACCCTGATAATCCTTCCCGGCACGATCGTTACAGTTTCATTCTAGTTCCTACGGACACGCCTGGATACTCATCCTCCAAGATCCGGGGCAAATTAGGCATCCGCGCATCCGATACTGCGGAAATCTCTTTCACTGATGTCCGTGTACCGTTAGTCAACCTGGTAGGTGAGGAAGGAAAGGGGTTTAAGGAATTGATGGCTTTTTTCAACCGAACGCGGCTTCATATCTGTGCCCAGGCTGTAGGTTTGGCCCGTGCTGCTCTTGAAGAATCGATCCGTCATACCCAGGGACGCGAGCAGTTTGGCGCGCCCATTGCTTCTTTTCAAGTCACTCAGTTCAAGATCGCCGAGATGGCGACCCGCATCAGAGCGGCAAGAAACCTCTATTATGAGGCGGCCTTGTCGGTAGATAACGGGAACATCGACCATGCCCTGATTGCCATGGCAAAATGGTATTCAGCCGAAATGGCCGTCCGATGTGCCGATGAAGCCCTGCAGATGCACGGGGGTTATGGATACATTGATGAGTATAGAGTCCAACGGCTCTACCGGGACGCCAAGATCTTGGAGATCTATGAAGGGACTAAAGAGATGGAAAAGACCATCATATCACGATCAATGTTAAAGTGACCGAACCCATTCATTCCTGTCATCACCCCTACCGATTCAGAGTGTATCGTGATGTATTATTCTTCCTCTTCCGGTCTGTAAGTCTCCAGGCCGGTTTAAATTCCTCGTCACCGATAGAGCTTTTGATTTTCCCCTAAATGCACTCACTATTGGTTCACATAGGATGGGGGATACTTGCACAATTTCACACAATTTGGTAAAATTTAATTCTTAGATTGGTTCAAGTTCTTAGAATTAGCATGGGTGATAGATGACTTTGGGGCCAGAGGCGAGGCTTTCGAATCGTACATCGCCCGTCATTCTACTACCCAAGATAAGGCATTTCCCATGGTCTTCTTCAAAAAACTCCTCTTTTGGGCCATATTAGGTGGCATTCTCTATTTCCTGTTGAGCTACCACATCATATACATTAACAAAAGTCTTAAATTACTAAAAAAATCAGAATTAACCCTAGAGTATACGTTCTATAGTGTAGACCTGAAGAATAACAAGGCCGTCCTGTCCGTAGATACCCTCCGTAAAGATGGGATAGGCGATCTCCTGATCGAAACGGGAAGGATGACTGAAGAAGAAATGGAAAGGCTATTGTATAAGATTGAAGAAAAAGACAGGTAATGACGATCCCTCTAAACAACTCGCGTCGTGCCCTAGATGAAACTCATTTAACAATATCCCCGCCACTGACCCGTGATGCTAAAGAACCCTTCAAACTAGACTTCGAAATCCACCTTTATCTTGAACCGTTTCACAGCAGGCAAATTAACGATTTCCGTGACGCCGGTTGTCCTAGATATTTCTTCTAGCGCCTCCTCAATATGAGACATACTCGGCGCTATAAAGGTGAACCAAACATTGTATTCATGATTCCTTTGATAGTTGTGCGTAACACCGGGATAAGCATTTACCACCCGGACAAAGTCTTCCACACTACTCTCCGGGACTTTTGCCGCACAAAGCGTACTTCTAAAGTCGAGGCGTTTCGAATCAAAGTTTCCTCCTATCCGCCGTATGACCCCGTCTTTCTTGAGCTTCTTCACTCGTTCAAAGACCTCAGATTCTGATAAATCCACGCGCTTTCCTACTTTAAGGTAGGGTCTGGAGGTAATCGGGAAGTTCGACTGGATCTCGTTCAATATGGCCCTGTCTATATCATCCATGGGAGGCCTTTCGAGACGGCTTATAGGTGCACAACGGTTCTTCGGCCATATAGTCTCCTGCGGATTCAAAAGCCCTGGCTCGACAACCACCACAAAATCTCAGGTATTCACATTGACCGCACTTCCCTTTGTATGCGGAGAAATCCCTGAGCTGCATAAAAACTTCTGAATTCTCCCAAATCGACTTAAATGATGACTGCTTCAAATCTCCGCAATTCAGTTCGAGATAACCGCAAGGCTGGACCATTCCCTCGTAAGAAACGAAACAGAAGGATGTCCCCCCAAGACAACCCCGAGTCACGGCATCTAGGCCATAGGTGTCAAAATCAACCTTCTCTCCCTTGGCATGGGCCTCCTGACGAAGAATTCTATAGTAATGAGGTGCACAGGTAGCCTTGAGGTGAAGTGGTGTCTTGTTTCTCATGTCATTGAACCAGTGTAGCAGTTTTTCGTATTCCGAGGCCTCTATTTCCTGATCGCTCATCTCCCTGGCACGGCCTGTGGGAACCAACAAAAAAAGATGGTGGGCCACAGCCCCAAGTTCAATAGCCAGATCAAGGATCCTGTCCACCTGATGGAGATTATGTTTGGTCACGGTGGTGTTGATTTGATATTCGATGCTCCCTCTCTTCAATAATTCAATCCCATCCAGAGCCCCCTGAAAGGCCCCCGGGACCTTTCTGAATTGATCGTGTTCCTGAGCGTCGGCCCCGTCAAGGGAAATGCTGACCCTCTTGATACCCGATGCGGCCATTTCTTCAACAATTGCTCGAGTCAAGAGGGTCCCATTGGTTGCCATCACCATACGCAGCCCCAAGTCGGTCCCGTACCGGGCCAGGTCAAAGACATCATTCCTCAACAGGGGCTCTCCTCCTGTAAGAATGACAATAGGCTTGCCTGTCTGGACAATCTGATCCAAAATCTCTAAGCACTTCTTTGTGTCCAATTCTCCTGAATAGGGTCCACGTTCAGATGCTGCCCGGCAGTGGACGCAGTTCAGATTACAGCTTCTGGTGATTTCCCAGGCAACAAGTCTGGGCTGATGGGTATGTGGGTTCTTTTCATCCATAGTAAGAGACCTTTGAAAAACACTCCCTTTTGTCCAATCTCGGCGTCAGACTCAAATTCTAATCCTCGAAATACTACGAGTATTCCTGACTGTCCCGATGGTGATCGGGAGGGTTAGAATTTTCGCCTTCCTTGACCTTGAAAAAAATTGAGCATTTTTCAAAGGTCTCAGTAAATAAATGGCTCAGGGCTTAAGTTTCAAGGTTAAGGGTAAACATCCTTTCCTGGCGCCTTGCACCGTAGACCTTAAACCGTTCACCGTATACCTTGTACCTTTTCGTCATATTGTGTCACGCAAGACACGACCAGCCTCTTTTGCAAAATATGTGAGTATCATATTTGCGCCCGCTCTCTTGATGGAAATCAGAATTTCCATCATTACCCTTGTTCCATCAATCCATCCTTTTCCCTCAGCTGCTTTGACCATAGCATATTCGCCACTGACATTGTAGGCCGCTAGCGGCAGAAGGCATTCTTCTCGAACTCTGGAAATGATATCAAGATAAGGGAGCGCAGGTTTGACCATGATCATATCAGCTCCCTCTTCTATATCCAAAACAGCCTCTTTGATGGCCTCCTTGACATTGGCGGAGTCCATCTGATATCCCGCACGGTCGCCGAATGAAGGAGCAGAATCAGCGGCTTCTCTGAAGGGGCCGTAAAAGGCTGACGCATATTTTACCGCGTATGAAAGGATGCCTGTATCTTTGAACTGGTTTGAATCGAGTGCTCCTCTTATTGCGGCAACACGCCCGTCCATCATGTCAGAAGGGGCTACAAAATCAGCACCTGCCTTAGCGTGACTTACGGCTTGACGAGCCAAGACATCAAGGGTGGAGTCATTATCGACCTGGCCATCCATGATAATCCCGCAGTGCCCATGGTCCGTGTATTCACACAAACAGACGTCTGTCATAACAACCATAGCTGGAAGTCGGCTTTTGATAGCCACAACCGCCTTTTGGACCACACCATCTTCGGCATATGAACAACTCCCCGTTGCATCTTTCTTTTCCGGCAGACCAAAAAGCATAACCGCGGGGATGCCGAGTGCATGCAATTCCTCCACTTCAGTTACAATCGTGTCAACGGAAAACTGATACTGACCGGGCATGGAAAGAATCGGATCTTTTCTGCCCTGGCCATACTTAACAAATAGGGGAGAAATGAGATCTTTTACAGAAATAGTGGTTTCTCTGACCATCTCCCTGATCGAAGCGGTTCTTCTAAGGCGGCGTGGACGAATGATCATCGTACGATCCCTCCGACAAAAAGTGAACTACAATGGCCAAAATAAGCTAGCATATATTCGCGAAACAAGAAAGAAATAAGGTATGGGCTATGTTCTCTCAAGACGATATATCAGAAAAGAAATCCACTGAATCCCGCGGTGATCTGAGCTTTGAGGGTTTACGCCTCAGAACTTATGGCAGAATGTATAGCTTGCTTGAAAAGAAGGGACACCGCAATTCTGGGCATCCCGAATACTAGGCGTTTTAGACGTTTTCCTCAATGCCTATTTCTTTATCACTTAAATAGCAGGCAGGATCAGAAGCCCAAAGATCTCCGGTCACAGCTTCCGCCCGCACCCTGAAGTTCCCTGCACAGACATCAAGCCATCTACATGCAGCGCATCTCCCTTTCACATATTTCTTCTTCTCTTTCAATCTAGCCATCAGAGGATCGGATAGATCAGTCCAAATCTGGCTGAATGGCCTTTCCAGAATATTTCCGAAACTGTGGTATCTCCAGAACTGGTCTGCGTGCACGGAGCCATCCCAGCTTATACAGCCGATACCCCGCCCCGAGCTATTGCCCTCATTCATCTTGAGAAGCTCTAAGACCTTCTTTGTTCTGGGATTGTTTTCCTTTTCCATCCTGAGGTAGAGGTAAGGACCATCCGCGTGATTATCCACGGTTAGGATCTCTTTAGATATGCCTCTGTCATACATATCTTTGGTTCTATCCATAATCAAATCAACGATCCAACGGGTACCCTCATGACTCAGGTCCTCTGTGACCAAATCCGAACCCCGGCCCGCATAGACCAAATGGTAGAAGCAGGCCCTTGGGATATCCGATTCCTCGATAAGATCAAAAATCCGAGGCACCTCATCCGCATTCAGGCGATTTATGGTAAACCTAAGCCCAACCTTGAGTCCAACATCCTGGCAGTTCCTGATACCCGATATGGCCTCTTTGAAGGCGCCTTTTTTCCCTCGGAAATGGTCATTAACCTCCTCCATTCCATCCAGGCTTACTCCCACGTAAGATAATCCCACATCTTTCAGTTCTTTGGCTTTTCCCTTTGTAATTAGAGTCCCGTTTGTAGATATGACGGCCCGCATTCCTTTGTCTATAGCATAGTGTGCAAGGGTGACCAAATCGCGGCGCATCAAAGGTTCTCCCCCAGAAAAGAGAATGACCGGTGCCCCGAACGCTGACAGGTCATCAATCATGGTCCAGGCTTCCTCAGTGGTTAACTCCCTTTCTTTGCTTCTCTCAACAGCATGGGCATAGCAATGGATACATTTGAGATTGCAGGCCCGTGTCATATTCCAGACCACCACCGGTTTCTTGTCGATTGAAAACTGAAGGAGTTGTGAGGGAAGACTCCCTGACTCTCTTCCATAACGAAGCGCATCAGAGGGTTCGATGGTTCCGCAGTAGAGTTTTGAGATGCCTATCATTGAATCTAACTTTCCGTAATCTTGGCCGGACGGCGTTCGTATTCTTCCTGGTAGTACTTCTTGACTAGGTTATTAATATATTTCTCCATATCTGTTACAGCTTCTCCGGTAATGACAAAATTCTCGACACCTGCCCGGTCTTTTACAAGTTTGAGACCGTATTCAAGTTTCTTGACCAACTGCAGTGCCAAAGAACCGGGTTCTTCTCCAGTCTCTATGGTCCGCTGAATGATCTCATCCACGGCACTATCCTCAAAGATAATCTTCGTCTCAAGCTTATCAAATATAGTGGTCTCTTCTTCACGGATTTGGCGACTCATCTGAAGAAAATCCTCAAAAGCCGTGTTGACATCACTAATTTTTCTTAAGAACAACTCAGCTATGAGTTCGATCCTTTTCTCATAGATTTCCATCCCACACCTGTGGCTGAATTCGGAGGCCTTCTTCCTGACAAATTCCTTTATGTCGTCCAACTCTTGCTTGGCGCCCTTTTGAAATCTTTCCAGCACTTTTGGGGCCTCAGGATTTTGCTTCAAGAGGAGAAGCTCTCCTTCAGGATTGTCAACCAGTTCCGGTGTCACCAATAATTCCTTGATATCCGTGGAAGGAAGGGCCTTCTCAAAGGGGATAAGGACCTTTTCAATTGCACTAACAAGACCTCGTGCGCCCGTCTTCTCTCGGGCAGCGCGTTCCGCTATTTTGGCCAACGCCTCCTCTTCAAACTTGATATCAATCCCATATGCCCTGAAATCCTGTCTCTTGCTGAGGATAATAGGATTGTTGGGGTTTTTCAGGATCTCAATCAGGTCCTCCTTGGTCAACTCATCAAAGACCACGATAACGGGCAGCCGACCGATAAACTCGGATTCAAACCCAAACTCAATCAGATCCTGTGCCCTGACCTCCTTCAGAATCTCCCAAGGAATTTCTGTTGATCGCACATCCGCTTCAAAACCGATCCCTTGGCTCTGAAGCCTCTTCTTAATGATGTCAGCCAATGCCCCAAAGGCCCCACTCATAATGAAAAGAATATTTTTAGTATTGACTATCTTCTTTTCTTTTTTGCCGGTCCGTCGATAATGCTCAATGGCCTGGATTTGAGAAACGGGATCATGGGGAACCTTTATGTCAACATCCGTCTCCTCCATCGGCTTAAGGAGGGCCCTTTGAACCCCTGTTCGGGACACATCATGCCCGATAATGTTCCTGGCTGATGCTATTTTATCAATTTCGTCAATATATATGATGCCGTTTTCCGCGAGATCAATATCTTCATTTGCCTCATACACGAGATCGCGGACCAAATCTTCCACATCTCCACCTACATAGCCGGTCTCACTGAACTTCGTGGCATCACCCTTAACAAAAGGGACCCCAAGTTTCTGCGCAATCAGTTTGACCATGTAGGTCTTGCCTACTCCCGTTGGACCTATCATAAGCACATTATTCTTGATCATCCCCACGCCTAAAGGTTTCTTCTTCCCGGTAGTGTTATTCAAAAAATGGATCCTGTTGAAATGCGTACATATTTTGGTACTTAAAACCGCCTTGGCCTGATCTTGTTTCACGACAAAGCCATCAAGATAGGCCTCAAGTTCTTCAGGCAGCATATCGAATAAGGGAACCCCTTCTTCTTTAGGGGCACATTTTCCTTCGTCCATCTCTGCCTTGTCCCCTTTTGGGAAGACAAAAGGAGATATGATCTTAATCCGGTCCCCATATTTCTTGGATAGATACTCGCTCAACTCCTTTTCAAGCTCCTTCTGATCAGGAAGCTTCCCCGTACTATTCTCATTCTTGATATCGTATTCCATAATGACCTCTACTTAGTAAAAACCGAACAAAAAGCCTTTCATAGAATATATGCATCTGAAATCGGGATTTCAACCCTGTTGAGCAAGTACTGTATTGACTCGATCTGACAATTCAACTAGATTTACCCCATGCCCATCCAGGGATGAGAGGGCCTTTCAAGATCAGGTCAATCATTTCGTACTTCAGCAGGATACTGTGACTGGCTGTGCCGGCCACTCCTGAGGTACATGATGAGACCTTTGAAAAATGCCCAATTTTGTTCAAGGTCAAAGAAGGCGAAAATTCTAACCACAGGAATACCTTGGAGTATTTCGAGGATTAGAATTTGAGCCTGACGCCGAGATTGGGCAAAAGGGGGCGTTTTTCAAAGGTCTCATTGTATAGGATAACGCAGAAACCGAACGAATACAAGGAGTAACAGATGCCTGCCAGATTGGAAATCGGGCTGAAGAGGGATCTAGCAGACGCCGAAGGGGCCAGTATCAGACGAAAGGCCAAAGACTACTTCAACATTGATACAGAAGACATACGTGTTATCCGCGTCCTGACCATCGATGCAGCCTTGGATACAGCTCAACTGGAGAGACTCAGAACAGCCATCTTCACAAATCCCGTCACAGAGAAGTCCTCATTCTTGCCCATGGCTAAAGCGTTTGACTGGCTCATCTGGGTGGGATTTCGTCCCGGGGTCAGGGATACGGCGGGAAGCACCGCGGTAGAGGCCATTGAGGACTTGCTAAAGACGAAATTTGGGCCCGATGAGGCTGTTTATACTTCCAAACTCTACGTAATAAATGGAAAACTTTCAAGGGATCAGGCCCAGAATATCGCCCGGGAGATTCTCGCCAATGACATCATACAACAATGGCGAGTCCATTCTATCGATGAATGGGACTCTAAAGAGGGAATCGGGTTCATTGTGCCAAAGGTCGTACTTGACCATGAACCACGGGTAGACACGATCTCCATAGGGAGTGACAAAGAACTCAAAGAGATTTCTTCCCAGCGCAGCCTTGCTCTTCATGACAGTGATATCCCGATCATTCGACAGTATTTTTTGAGAGAGGGGATTCTGAAAGAGAGGAACAAACATGGCCTCTCATTACCCACGGATGTGGAATTGGAATACATATCACAAGCTCGAAGTGACCACTGCAACCACAACACCTTCAGAGGGCTCTTCAATTATCATGACCTTGAAACTGGTCATAAGGAGACTGTTGACAATCTGTTCAAGACATGCATCGAAGCCCCAACCCTTCAGATAAAGGAAAAGAAAGACTGGGTCATATCCGTTCTATGGGATAATGCCGGAGTTGCCCGCTTTCAAGACGACTACTACTACACAATTACGGGCGAAACCCACAACAGCCCTTCCAACATGGAGGCCTATGGCGGCGCCATTACCGGGATCGTCGGCATCTATCGGGATCCCATGGGAACAGGCAAAGGGTCAAAACTCATCATGGGACTCTACGGATATTGCGTGGGGCCCCGAGACTATGACGGGAACCTGAAACCCCATCTTCATCCTCGCCGGCTCCTGGACGGCATTATAGAAGGTGTGAGAGATGGAGGAAACAAGAGCGGCATACCCACCCCATATGGACTTCTGCTCTTTGACGAAAGCTTTTTAGGTAAATGTCTGGTCTTTGTTACCGCCCTCGGGATCATGCCCTCTAGAATGGGCAACGAATCATCCCATCTCAAAACCACATCGCCCGGAGATCTGATTGTCATGTCAGGGGGTAGAGTGGGAAAAGACGGTATTCACGGAGTAACAGCAGCATCAGAGACCTACGGGGAGTCCACCCCCGCAGGTCATGTCCAAATCGGGGACCCCTATACTCAGAAGAAGATGCACGATTTTCTGTTGGAAGCACGGGAGGAGGGGCTCATCACTTTCATTACCGATAATGGCGGAGGAGGACTTTCGTCTTCCATAGGTGAGTCGGCTCGTTTCAGCGATGGCTGCTGGGTGGATCTGGACAAGGTCCCCCTGAAATATGATGGTCTGGACCAATGGGAGATTTGGGTCTCAGAATCCCAAGAGCGAATGACTATTGCGGTAAAGCCTGAAAATCTCAATCGTTTCATGCAGCTTTCCGAAAAAAATGCTGTAGAGAGCACCGTCATAGGCCAATATAATGATTCCGGCTATCTCAGATTGGATTACAAGGGCAAAACCTGCGCTCTGATAAGAATGGATTTTCTGGAATCGGATTTTCCCCAGTGGAAGTTTGAGGCGGAATGGACCCCGGCTGAATTGAGAGGGTTTCGAGAACCTGTTTTGAGTGAACCCCATGATTACGGTCTTCTTCTCAAGCATATGCTTTCTCGCTCCAATATCTGTTCCCGGAACTGGATTGCAAGACAATATGACCACGAGGTCCAGGGTGGAAGTGTCATCAAACCTCTTGTGGGTAAAAGACGGGATATGGTCAGTGACGCGGCGGTCATCAGGCCCATCCTTGGTTCAGAGAAGGGAATCGCAGTAGCTCAGGCTATCAATCCTGTTTATTCCAGAATTGACACCTATCACATGACTGCCGCTACCATTGATGAGGCAGTCAGAAAGATTCTGGCTGTTGGAGGAGATCCCGAACATATGGGCGGGGTCGACAACTTCTGTTGGCCCTCTGTCCAATATGATCCGGTACAAAACCCAGACGGGAAATACAAGGCCGCTCAACTCGTTCGAGCCAATTGGGCACTCAGAGATTATTGTCTAACCTATGGGATTCCGCTCTTATCCGGCAAGGACAGCATGTATATTGACGGAAACCTGGAAGGGCCCTTTGGTGAGAGGCGAAAGGTATCCGGGTTACCCACCCTTCTGTTCACTGTATCAAGCGTCATCGAAGATATTACCAAATGCATCACCATGGAGGCCAAGTTGCCTGAAGAGCTTGTCTATGTATTGGGTGAAACCCGGGATGAACTCGGGGGAAGTGAATACTATCAGATGATGGACTATGTGGGCCTTCATGTGCCGAAAGTCGATGCCGAAGATCTTTGGCCCCTCTATATATGTCTGCATCAGACTATTCAAGAGGGGCTTGTTTCATCCGCACATGCTGTCACACGCGGGGGATTAGGGGTCCACTTGGCCCTGATCGCCATGGGCGGGGAGTTGGGCATGGATATTCGCCTTGGAGACCTCCCTTCCGGGAATGGACTCTCCGATAGCCAAATCCTCTTCTCAGAATCGGCGGGGCGATTCGTGGTTACTGTGGCCCCTGAGAGACAAAAAGCCTTTGAGAAGATATTCTCCAACATGAAAATTAAACAAATAGGGGTCGTGACTGAATCCCCCATCCTACGCATTCAAGGAAGGCAAGACAGCCTAATCATAGAGGAAGAGATCTCTCAGCTGAAGGATAGCTGGAACAGACCTTTCGGAGGTTTGATATGAGTCCCGTTAAAGCCCTTGTGTTGACCGGCTACGGCTTGAACTGCGATTATGAAACGGATTATGCCCTCAAGCTGGCCGGAGCGGAATCCCATAGAGTCCATATCAATGAGCTGATCTCCGGTCAGGGCTCGAATCCCGATCTTGACTTATCCACCTTTCACATCCTGGTATTCGGCGGAGGCTTTGCCTGGGCAGATGACCATGGGGCGGGTGTGGTCCTGGCCTCGAAGATCAAATTCAATATAGGAGAGCAGGTCAACCGGTTTATCCATGACGGCAAATTGGTCATAGGCATCTGTAATGGGTTTCAATCCCTGGTCAATCTGGGGCTGCTGCCCGGTTTGGGGGGTGACTATCAGGGACGAAGGGTGGCCTTGACCTACAATGATTCCGGCAATTTCATAGACACCTGGGTGAATCTGAAAATCAACCCAGAGGCCCCATGCATCTTCACCAAAGGCATTTCATACATTGAACTCCCGGTAAGACACGGTGAAGGAAAATTCTATGCTTCATCCGAAGATATTGAAAGCCTTTTTAAGAATAACCAGGTGGTCGCACAGTACGCGAACGAGGACGGAAACCGGGCCAATGGTCGATGGCCTGAAAATCCCAATGGCTCTTTGGAAGATATCGCGGGGATATGCGACCCTACAGGACACATTTTCGGTCTCATGCCCCACCCCGAAGGCTTTAATCACTTCACGAATCATCCCAATTGGACCGAAAAGAAACAAATCCTGGAAAAAATAGGAAAGAGCATCAAGCATCAGGAAGGGGACGGTATCCGCATCTTTCGAAATGCGGTGGAGTATATTAGGAAAAGGTATACGGTATAAGGTGTAAGGTATAAGGTATAAGGTATAAGGTATAAGGTTCAGGCTGTAAGGAAAGAATATCTTTGCTTTATTTCGTCCCATTTATAGAAGTGTTTCTTGGCCCTCCAAACAGACTTGTCGGTTAAATGAGAAATCATTCATAGAGAAACATCGACTCTAACTGTATCAATTTCAGCGTCTCTAGAAATTAATCTATAATGAATTCCTACTGTTTTGTTTAAACCGGTGTGGAGGTTGACGGATATGAACATGGTGTGGAAATGTGTGATTTCGGGATTGTTTCTCACCCTCTTCATCAATGGAACCGGTTTGGCTTCCGACATTAGGGAGCGGTCCGGGAGGGTCGAAAGTGACTATCAGGAACTGACAAAAGCAGACGAGCTATTTGAAAAGGAGACATATCAAACAGCACTGGAGACCTATGAGTCGATATTCAGAAGGACGTTTGATTCGGATATCCGTTGGAAGGCCTTCTTCAGAATGTGCGAATCTCTAACCCGTCTCTATCGCGTTGGAGAAGCTGCAGATAAGGTCATTTCTACCCCTATTCCCCGTCAAATGCCCCACCAAGTCCACTTTCTCATTCTTAAGACTGAGATGCTTAGGAAGTTTCTGTCACGGTACTCTTCGACCCAAAGAAGAGATGTCATTGATGAGAGAGGGAAAGACATCTTCCGCCTGACATCGGATGAGATAGAGAGTGAAATCAAAGAGGGGTACAGACAACTCTGGGAATTGCGGAATGAGCTGACAGGCATGGATCTAAGAAAAGAAGGGTATTTTTTCACAAACACAAATGTCGATTTTGGCATGTATCCGACGCTGTTTGATTATCTGATACTGAGTTGGACTGATTTTCTTCTAGAAGAGGCTTCCGATGTCAATGTGGGAGAATTGAAACCAAATGAGGATTTACTCCTGGTCAAAGATTTCAACCGACCGTTGAGTTTTAATGACCCGCCGGTCTTGCTGGCCGCAGTATTGATGGAAACGGCGAGTCGGTTTCACCAAGAAGGACGTCTTGAAGCGGCAGAGAGGTGGAAGATAAAGCGACTTCTGCTCCCGGAGGAACATCCCAACCGGTTTGATATGGTGTTTGGCCTATTAGTATATGAAGAGAAAGACCTTCTTGAATACGGAGAGCAGGCTAAGGAGATCCTTCTTGATTGGATGGAGGAGTTTTCCACTGACGAGGCCAAAGCAGAAGCAGGTCTCAAAGCAGCGGTCATACTGAGAGATTCTGATCGGTTGGGCGAAGCCGTAGAGTTGTGCGAAAAGATAGAGAAATCCTATCCGGACACCTACACCAAGCAACATGCCCGGTCCCTGCGCTCAGAGATCCAAATGCCCGACCTTTTTCTCTCGGCCAGGGCCGTTATGCCACCGGCTAAGGAGGCGTTGATCGTTCACACAAGGAATCTCAAAGAAATCCATTTTCGCGTATATCGCGTGAATCCCCAGACACTCAAGGATGAGTATATTCGCTATTGCGCGGAAAATCAGGGAGACTCCAGCGACTGTTTTGAAGGTTGGTCTGACCTCTTCGGCTCTGTACGGCTGAATGAAGATTGGCGCCGTCAGTGGCTTACATCGTATTTGGTTGGGAAACAGCCTCACAAGGCGTGGTGTATTACAACCGGCGACAAGGATGATTTTTCATTTATAATTCAAACCATCAATCCGCCGGAATTGAATGCGGGGATCTATTTGACGGTCGCTTGCGGCGACGAATCTTTTGACATAGAATCTTCTCTTGTTTCAGTCTGTTTTCTCAATGTCTCGGATATAGTGCTCCTAGGTTCCGCAGGATTTAGCACCAGGGCCGAGGAAGCCTATTATGAATCAATGGAAACCGGAGAAACGCTCAAGACTGATTATGAGGGGTTTCATTTCTATACCTTGGACGCCAAGACAGGGAAGCCGGTCGATGATGTCGAATTAGATGTCTATACAAAATTTACACGAAGACAACAGGGGCCGAAAAAGACGACGACTAATCTTCGAACGGATAAAGAAGGAATTGCAGAGCTGTTCCTTCCAATCAACACGTCTCCTCCCAGTCTCATACACTACTCTGTGGACGCCCTTGCCAGGTCCAAGAATGCCTTATCTTATTGCAACGCCCACCTCTTTCCTTCACCCTTCATCACCCCAATCCTGCTTTCCGTTCAGACAGACAGGCCCATTTATCGCCCTGGGCACAAGGTTCAGGCAAAGGTGGTCGGGGTTTTGCGGACGCCTCAGGGCTTTAAGACTCTGCCGGAGGGACAGACCATCACATTTTCCGCTTTTGACCCAAACGACAAAGTATTTTTCACTGAAAAGGTGGAACTCAACGAATTCGGCAGCACCACCGTGGATTTTGAGATCCCTCAGGGCAGGCCGTTGGGCCGGTATTTTTTAAAAGCGGAGTGTAGAGACGATCGTTTTGAGGGCGCAATCTCTGCCCGATTTTCCGTGGAAGAATACAAACCCCCAGAGTTTGAGATAACGCTCAATCCTGCCTCCGAACCCTGGAAGTATGAGGCGCCCATTGAGATCAAGGGCAAAGCAAGCTATTATTTCGGCGGGCCGGTCCCCGATGCGTCGATTACCTATCGCATTGAACGACAAACCTATGTTCCCTGGTTTTATCGCCATTGGTTCGAGCAGGATGACCCGTCCTCGCCACGGGAAGTCGCGTCAGGCCAAGTCACGACCGATGCTGAAGGGAATTTCATAATTTCTTTTACCCCTACACCTCTCTCTCATCGATACGAGGAGGATCTCCCTGACATCACCCAGTTCATTATTGAAGTCCAAGGCCGTGATGCAGGCGGAAGAACGATCAAGAAGCAAGAGACTTACAGGGCCGGGAAAAACGCTGTTTATCTTGTAGTTGAGCCGGAAAAGGGATTCTATTTGGAAAACCAGGCCATAGAAATCCATTCAACACGCTTGACGATCAATGATACGGCAGCTCCGGGCGTGAGTAACTATCAGGTCTTCACTCTTTCCGATATCCCACCTCAGCCTTTTTTTGAAACGAAGTTTTCGCTTGGAGGTTATCTTGACTGGGTACCGCCGGCCTTGGATGTTCAGTTGAAAGATGCGCCAAATGACAGATTGGTGCTCCAAGGAGAAGTCGAACACGACAAGGAAGGCAAAAGCACCATAGAACTCCCTCCCCTTTCTCAAGGAGCATATAGAATCGTCCTGACATCTCAAGATGAGTGGAGAGAAGAGATCAAACAGGCCAAAATCTTTGTGGTGGCAAACGATCAAAAAGATGCAGTGCCTGTCAATGCGGCTTCTGTGACTCTCGTGGAAAAGGATGAATATGAGGTAGGAGACATAGCCAGGTTTGTTATCGGCTCGGGATTGGGGCTCGGCATTTACCATATCGAGCTCTGGGCGGGAGAATACCTGTTACGCCATGAACTGATTGATGGCCTTCAACCTGTAACATGCGTTGAAGTGCCGGTAACACAAAAGATGAAGGGTGGTTTTACCTTGCGCTGGTTCGGGATCAAAGGGTTGGATGTCCATTATGGAGAAGCAATGGTTTCTGTTCCCTGGAAAGAAAAGAAGCTGAAAATCAGCCTTGATCCGTTCAACAAAGAACTGACACCGGGGCAGGAAGTCCTTTGGGGTGTGGAAATAAGTGATCCGGAAGACCGGCCGGTCGAGGCGGAAGTCCTTGCCCTCATGTATGACCGTTCACTTGAATACTACAAGACGTCCGACAATTTCTGGTTGGACACTCTTTATGCTTTCCGAAATGCACCGATACCTCTCACACTTCCGACTTCTCCAGAATTCTACGTTCGTTTGTCTATTACAAAGGGGCCTCTTAGGGAACTCATGGACGGCCTTCGCAGCCCCGAAGGCCCTTGCTTTCCCGCTCTGCGTTCTGAGCCACCATCGGGCCTTTCTTTGAGGATACCTCCCCCGGTTTCATCGAGATGGGACATGGATGAGTTCGGGTTTTCTCTTTCAGGGGGTATAGATTACAAACCAAAAGCCGCTTCATCAGAAGTCGACCGAGTCAGACACGAAGATCTGGCCAAGAGAATTGAACCAAGAGAGACGTTCGCCCATACAGCATTCTTTGAGCCGCACTTGGTGACAACAGACAAGGACGGACGAACGAGATTTTCATTTCTCTCACCCGAGCAGTTGACAGGCTGGAGGATAAAGCTCTTTGCCTTCACAAAGGACGTAAAGGAAGGGACATTGACAGAGGAGGCGGTGACCAGAAAGGACCTCATGGTGCGGGCGGACTTGCCGAGGTTCTTCCGTGAAAAAGACCGAGGGATCGTCACCGCGATTGTGCACAATGAATCAGACCAGTCTCTTGAAGGGAAGCTGTTTATTGAGATCACGGAGAATGGGGAGACGATTCATCAGAAAATGAAACTCGAAGATCCGGAAAAAAGCTTCAGCTTGGAATCCCACAGCCTGGACACCTTTAACTGGATGATCGAAGTTCCTCAAGGGGTGGGCATCTACAAGGTCCGGGTGGACGCCGTGACGGACACGCTCTCTGATGCCGAGGAAAGGGAATTGCCTATTCTTCCTTCAAGGCAGAGATTGATCGACTCGACCGTGATTGCCTTGTCAGGGAACGAATCAAAGAAGATGGAGATTCCTCTTAAAGACGATCCCACGCGAATCAATGAATCCATGGCGGTTCAGATAGAACCTCAACTCGCCTTGTCTATTTTGAACTCAATCCCCTTTCTTGTGGAATACCCTTATGAATGCGTTGAGCAGACACTGAACAAGGTCGTTCCCCTAAGCATCATCCATGAAATCTACAGCAAGTACCCGGCCATCAAGGAAGCTGTGGAAGAAATTCCGGATCGGAAGTCACAAACCCCGCCCTGGCAAAAAGATGATCCCATGCGGATGATCAAGCTCATGGAGACCCCCTGGGTTACACAATGCGAAGGGCGACCTCAATCTTGGTCGATCATTGATCTCTTTGACCCGAAACTCGTTGAGGAACAGAAAGAATCGACCCTCAGCAGATTGGAAGCGGCTCAGCTTTCAAACGGCGGCTTTCCCTGGTGGCCGGGAGGAGAGGCTGATCCTTATATGACCCTTTACGTCCTCTCAGGCCTGGCCGAGGCCAAGCGTTACGGCGTGCGTGTGCCAGAGAACTTGGTTGATAGGGCACTCAAATACGTGAACAGGGAGATATCTCTAGAAATAGAGCCGACTGAACGAGACCTCGCCCTTATCTCTTTTGCCGCCTATGTGGTGACCTCGTATTCACCCAGAGAATTTTCCGAGGACAGAAAAGATCTTGAAGCCGTCATATCATGGATCCTGTTTCTGGATCAACACATTCCTGCCATGACCCCCTTGAGCAAGGCCTACCTGGCGTATACCCATTTCCGCCTGGGAGAAGAGAGCAAAGCCTACGAGCTTCTGGACATGGCCATGGATGGGGCAAGAGAAGACCCCATTGCAGGGGTGTATTGGACGCCGGAGAAATACTCCTGGGTATGGTATTCCGACACAATTGAAAAACATGCCTTTCTTCTACGCGCCTTGCAGGATCTCCGCCCTGATGACGAGCGGATTTCGGGTATGGTGCGATGGCTTCTGTTTAACCGCAAAGGCACGGTATGGAAATCCACCAAGGCCTCGGCCGCAGCGGTCTATGCCCTGCTTGATTATTTGAACCATCAAGGTCGTTTGGCCGACGAAGAGACGTTTACCGTAAAATGGGGCGACAAAACCTATTCTGAAGCTGTAAACGCAGACGATTGGCTAGAAAAGCCGATTCGCTGGGAAGAGACAGGTTTTGAAATCACTCCAGACATGCGTCAGGCCGTGGTTGAAAAACAGGGGCCGGGAATAGCCTTTGCTGGTATGAACTGGACCTATTCCACGGACCAAATTCCGGAGCCCTTAATTTCGGGTATGCTGAAACTTGAACGTAAATTCTACCGAAGAGTCAAGCAAGGAGGCGCCTATCATCTCAAGCCCATTAAATCGGGTGGAAAGGTCTCGGTTGGGGATCAGATAGAGGTTCAGCTTAAGATCAACACAAGGAGTCAGTTTGAGTATATGCATCTCAAGGATCTTAAGGCAGCCGGATTCGAGGCCGAGATCCTCTTGAGTGGCTGGAGATATGATGGGCTTCGATTCTATGAAGAGCCGAGGGATTCCCTGACAAATTTCTTCATAAACCGGCTTCCCCATGGTGAATATATTTTACGCTATAGACTAAGACCCACAAAGCCCGGGATCTATCGCATCCCAGCCGCTACCCTCCAATCGATGTACGACCCTGATATGACCGCGCATAGTGCAGGTTCTATGATTGAAGTGGTTGAGTAAGGCTCATGTGGTGAAGGAGTGAGAATGATCTATCAGCCAAACCGAATCATTTCCTATCGATCATTACAATGAGACCTTTGAAAAATGTTCAATTTTGTTTAATGTCAAGAAAGATGAAAATTCTAACCCTCCCGATCACCATCGGGACAGTCAGGAATACTCATAGTATTTCGAGGATTAGAATTTGAGTCTGACGCCGAGATTGGACAAAAGGGGACGTTTTTCAAAGGTCTCATAATATCTCAGCCAAATGTTCAAACATTTCTGTCTCATCGGAAACACCTGAGATGCCGAGAATTTCTTTGCCCCTTCGAATGATTCCGATTTTGCCCTCGTAAGGGACATCTCTGTAGAGCACCGTATGCTTCTTGAATAGGGTTGATGTCCACTTACCGGACAGCTTTTCCCATACCTTTTCAACCGTCGCATCAGGTGTTTGTATGACCCCAAAAAACCGGTATCCATCCCCTTTGGAATCCTCGTAGTCCGCGAAGAGGACATTTTTTAATTCACTCAGACCCAAATATGCCTGGGTCACATATTTTTCCGATCCAATAATCCGCTCTCGTGTGGGTAGAATGTTCAGTTCAGACGGCAAGCCTGATTTTCCCTTTAAGTGTGGTTCAATGGATTTCAATAGGGTCTCTCCTGATTCATCATCAAGCAGCCCTCGAAGCATGATGATTTTGACGTAATACCGGTCTTTGAGGAGTAGACCATGAGATGGGCCTAGAACCGCCTCCGTGCCTATGGACAGCCGTTTTCCTTCCGCTGTTCTTTCGGTTGTGTAAATGCCGAAGGCATTCAAAGGAGATCCCATGTCATAGATTTCGACCGTCATCATGAGCTCTTTTTTTGAGAACTCCCGGAACCGCAGAATTTGAAATCCGTACATCACAAATCGTTCCGCAGCGCCGTCGATATACTCCCAGAGGTTATCCAGTCCGTAAACTTTGACTTCACCTTCAGGATGCCATCCTTCTGGTTCCGGAAACTCTTCGGCATGAGACACCACGGGGAAAAGCAACAGCAATGCCGCTAGTATGATGATCGTCTTCTTCATTTTTTCGGCTCCTCACAAGAATCTGTGCGGGGAAAAGGTACGATGAAATCGAACTGAAGAAAGGTGGCGAAGTCTTTAGAAAAAATTCACCACCTTTCTCAAACATCCACTAATAATGAAAACAAGGTCTAAGACACGTTGGGGGCATGGAGATCTCTTTTCAGATTCACCACCATCTATCCAGAGGTCGTGGAACGGCACCATCATTTTGCATATTATGAAGCAGCCCCACCAACAATGTCCCCACAGCGACGGGCATTCCTTGTACCTGCCCACCGAACGTTGTCCTCTTTGGGGGCGGTTACGAGCTCAGGCGTCTTTTGGGTGGTGGAACTGAAAAGAGACCCCCATGCCCCCTTAATACCTGTGGCGTAGGTACTCATTATTCAGGTTACTTCTGAAACATGGCACTAGGCCAGAGTCAGGAGTGTGTGTGCGTTGAGCAAATTACTCCTAATCATCACTCCATAAGGGCAGGTACGCGCACACGATTCTGTGCACCCGGCGCATCTCATGGCATTATTCTCTTTGAGGGATGCGTATTTTTCCATAGCCCGTTTTTCATATCCCTGCTCATAATAATAGGCATAGCGCATGATGGTACTCACTGGCAGGGCGTATTCACATACTCCTGAGCACTGAGTGCATCCGTGGCGGCAGTAAGACCAACCCAGTATTTTTTCATAATCGCGGAGGAATGTCTGTTGTTCTTTTGTCAGGTTCTTTCCAGAAAGAGCAACAGCTTTATCAACCCTATCAAAATCGGTCATGGAGACACATACAGAATGCATATCAGGATTTTGACGCACCCATTTTATACTCGCTTCCCAGAGCTGATCCTCCGTTTTCAGACCATATTTTGCCAGAAAAGGTTTTGTCTGTTCCCTGGCCACTTTTTCGTCCTCCACCATTCCTTTGACCATCTGAATCGCATCTTCACGTGAGAGTCCAAAGGACATCATCATCTTGATACGCTCTTCATACTCTTTACTCGGGTTTTCAGGATCAAAGGTCGGTATCTCTTTAACCTTCCCAGGCGCTGTCTTCATAGCCGTAGTACCAATATTCTTCTTTTTACACGCGGCCAGCACTCTTTCACCTTCCTCTTTATTCAGGAAGTTGTATACCAGCAGCATCAAATCGAACCTGCCGTCATCCGCAGCACTCACAAGGACCTTCTCCATGGAATCACCCATTCCCCTCGGGCCATGGCAGGAGACTCCCGCGTGCTTCAAGCGACCATCCGCCTTAAGGGTCTTTACTGTCGCGTGATAAGTCTCATTATAGAGTTGATTTACGTCGGTGACACCTGCTAATAACAGCGCGTCGATATAGGGAGTGTTCAAGCGTTCCTGGGATTGAGCGAATTTGTCCAGAAGGCTCTGTTCCGTGTCATCATTCATAATGTCGATCTTTGTGCTAATAAAAATCTTCTTCCGGTCCATGAACGGCATGGCCTTTCCTATACTCGTCTCAGAAGCACCGTTGCCATATGCAGCAGCTGTGTCAAAGTAATTGACACCCCGGTCATAGGCATATCGAACAAGATTGCTATCCTTGATTGAACCGGCTCCCATGCCGATGTCGGACGCGGCGAATCCTGTTCTACCTAATATGCGAGTCTCCTTGATCACAGGCTTCTCAGAGTCATCGTCCCTCCCTTCGGGGGATGCTCCCCAGACAGTGGCAGGCAAAGAAGCGCCAGCGACCGCTATACCGCCGATTCCCATAAATTGTCTTCTAGTGAGTTTTGTTCTCTCCTCTTTGGTGTGTTCACTCGATTTCATATCACCCTCCATTTTTGTCCTGGCATTAGACAATCCATTAAGTGTGAAAACAATTCAGTCTTTGTCCTTTTAACATGAATAAGTTTGATAAGAACTTGCTCTTGATGTGTGGGTATAGGAAGTTAATAGCAACTCGCTTCTTGATTGTGAGTATAGGGAGGTTTTGAAATGTATGTCAAGCAAAACAGAATCACACCATATTGTGAGTGTATTTGTTGAAGAGAAAATATTGAGTTTGGCTGTTAAGCGAGGAAGAAAATGCCGGGGAGTCTTGAAGGCTATCTCCCGACGAACTGGGTAAGAATAATGGAGGTTTTAAATCAGTTCTGGTCAGTTTCGTTCAGACAAGGGGATAGGTGACATGAGCCTATGTCTCCATTTGAGCAGACTGATTTTCCATTTTCCATTCTCCCGTATGTATTCCATTTCATAGAAACCCTGCATCCAGTCAGCATCCTCTCCGCCGATCAAGGCACTGAAATCCTCCAGCAATGCACGGGGTCGGGCGAACTGGATATAAAGAAGCCAACTCCCCTTGGCCGTATCCCCGTCAACGGTCACGATGGGATGAACGACAAAGTTGCCTTCTAGTCCAACATGCATCTGGGCCACGAGGTCCCGGAAAACCCCTATGATTTCATCCCTTCCCCGATAGACCCCCTGTGGAAAATCGATGGTTGCGGTATCGGAAAAACAATCGTGAACTTCCGGCCAACTCGCGATAGTCAGGCAGTTGACGTAGTGGACTTGCAGTTTTTTGATCTGATCCATATCCTCAAGGATCTTGATCCTTTTTTCGAGCTCTTCTATAGACATCATTTCTCCTTTCTCGTTCTCATGCGTTTCACAACGATCTACACTTCATAATCTGTTTTAACTAGTGTCGTGTCCCAGGAATCACCCTCATTGTGCCGATTAGACTCCAGGATTCACAATAGAGGGTGGAAGGAGGGTTCTTTTCAGTTCCGTCACCCAAAAGACGACCAGGCCTGTTACCGCCCCCAAAGAGGATAACGCCCAATGGACAGGCACAAAGGATATCCGTCGCTGTGGAAATATGGCCCCGTGTGGCTGCTGTAAAACATGCATAAACCTGGTGCCGTTCCACGACTTCTGGATAAATGGTGATGAACTGAAAAGAGCTCCCTTGCGCCCTCATAGGTTTGTGGCAGGGACGCTCATTTTTTGGTTACTTCTGTGACACGACACTAGCAACCGCAAGCATTCCATCAGTCGTGTCCTATGTCCGGTGATTCTGCAAAT
>CAZFMX010000023.1:0-39861 GCA_964520425.1 uncultured Desulfobacteraceae bacterium | reverse complement strand
TTGTCAAACTTTGTCGGTCCCCCGCCATAGCCGGGGGTTTACCCAGGTTCAATTATATGATGAGACACGGACCATTCCCCCAAAACGATATCTATAGAGGCTAGTGGCGGTGATCTGATCTTTGAGGGTTTGAGAGACTGTTTCTTTCAAGCGAGCTATACATCCTGCATAGGTTCTGTGGCGTAAACCCTCAAAGCTCAGATCACTGCGGGATTCAGTGGAATTTCTTTCTGAGATATCGTCTTAGGAGAACAGCCCATGCCTCATCTTTTCGTTGGTCCGTTAATATATGATACAGGGCACTAGATATGTTCCATGTCATTGTACTTGTCTGTGAGGCGATATACGGCTCTCGTCAATGGTATTGACAAGAATAGGTATCAGGAATAGCATACCGCTCATCATTTTCCAGCGTATGATGTCCATCATGCTGATAAAAGGAGAAAATTTTAAAGGAAGGTGCCAATGAAGAAGATTGAGGCGATTATCAAAACCTATAAACTGGAAGAAGTGAAAGAAGCTATCTTAAAGCAGGGTGTCAACGGTATGACGATTAGTGAAGTGAAGGGTTTTGGAAGGCAGCGGGGGCACAAAGAGGTCTATAGAGGGGCTGAATATGTGGTGGATTTTGTTCCCAAGATCAAGATCGAAGTCGTTGTCCCCACGGACATCGTCCACAGGGTCGTCGAGACAATTAGAGAGAATGCGTATACAGGACAAATAGGGGATGGCAAAATCTTTATCCGGCATTTAGAAAAGGCTATTCGCATTAGAACAGGAGAAGAGGACGAAGACGCTGTCTAGGAGTTTGGTGGAGAGTAGATATATTTAAGGTGCACGGTGGGAGGTACAAGGCTCAAGGTGTAAGGCTTTGAGGGGAATCCAATAATCAGGAAGGTCTATCCAGAACCCATATGCTGGCGTCTCATGATAGGTGTTGTTATTCATTCACGGGCAAAGCATACGCGGTTTCTCCCACTATTTTTTGCTTCATATAATGCCTTATCCGTTCGTTTGATCAGGGCATCCAGACCGTCTTCAGATTCCGGCCGGCAGGTTCCCACTCCGAAACTCGCCGTAATACTGAGAGTCTGGTTGTTTTTATCAATCACGATGGTTTGGGCCTCGATGTTCTTACGCATTCTCTCCGCAATAGAAAAAGGGTCTATATCCTCTTTGCTGAGGACGCAGATGACAAATTCCTCACCACCATATCGTCCAACAAAATCATAGGCCCGTGATCTGTCCATGAGTTGGTCAGTAACCCTTTGAAGAACAAGGTCTCCGGTCTGGTGTCCGTAGGTGTCGTTGACCTTCTTGAAGTGGTCGATATCCATTAGAATAAGTGAAATGGGAGAATTTTGACGTTTGGCTCTTTGAATCTCTTCATTCATCCTTTCCATGAATGCCCTTCTATTCAAAACGCCGGTCAAAGAATCTGTGGTGGCCAATTTCAGGATCCTTTGCTCAAGGTTAATAATCCTTTCCCCGATTTTGACTCGATACTTCAATTCCTCTGAGTTAAAGGGTTTGGTCAGGAAATCGTCAGCGCCTGCATCCAGTCCCTTGATGACATCTTCCTTTCCCCCTTTTGCCGTCAGGATGATGAAATAGGTGTAGCTGGATTTCTTCATTCCTCGAATATTCCGACACAATTCAAGCCCATCCATACCCGGCATCATCCAGTCTGAAATAACCAAACTAGGAACGGAGGGGCCTTGAAAGACATCCAATGCCTCATTGCCGTTGCTCGTCACAACAACATCATAGCCGAATTTTTTTAGAGTGACCTCCAACAACCGTCTGGAGACTGGATCATCTTCAACTATCAGGATATTCATTCTATGACTCCGAAAGGGTAGCCTTCAATGCCGCTTCCAATTCTTCGACTTCTTGTTCCAGTTTGGAGTAGACTGCCACCGCATCTTCTAGGTTCCCGTCGCGTCCCATGGTTTCCAAACGAAAGGCCGTTTCAAAGGCTTTCTTTGATGAGAATGTCCCCACTGAACCCTTTATCGTATGAGCAGCCCGTTCAACGATTGGGGCATCGCCATTCTCAATCGCCTTCTTGAGTTCACTCAGCTGGTCGGGATAGGATTCTGAGAATACCACTAAAATCTCCTCAAGTATTTCTTTATCCCCCCCCACTTTTTCAAGTGCGTCGTCCAGGTCAAAGATATTGGGTAGATCATCAGAAAATACCATCCGAAACCTCCTTTCATGAATGCTGCGGGGTTTCTACTCAGTGGTAACCTATCAATACGCGGTTTTCAAAACGTATTCGGCCGTTCTACATGAAATTCTAAAGTTTTCTATTGTATCAGAAAAAAGAGAAAATGGTAAACACTTTCCTGTTTACCATTTGACAAACCAAAGGGAGCTTTTTTCATGAACTTGGATGATGTTTCCGCCTGTTTCAGCCATGAAAAGACCTCCTTCAGCAGTTTCAAGCAATCTATTATCAATGAAGAAGCCAGCGAGAAAACTGCAGAATCAGGTCTTGAGACCAGTAGGAAAGCATAGGAATAATGTTGCAAATATGCTCCTGAAAGGTTATATAGAACACCACACATGAGCGATCCGTTAGGAATATTGAATCAGCGATGTGCGAAAAGAATGAGGAGGAGAGAAGATGGCTGAATGTCCGGTTTGCGGATTTGAGTTTGACCTACCCCCTGACACGGAAGAGGGCGAGATCATCTCCTGTGAAGATTGCGGCTCCGAACTGGAGGTAACCGGGAAGAATAGTGTTCAGGAAGCCCCCGCGGAAGAAGAAGACTGGGGCGAGTAGGCCTGAATAAAACCAGCGATATCAAAAAGTTGCCTCATAGGAACAATCGATATCAGGCGTATACATGACCCTGACAATAGACGGTTTTATGAACGCTTAACCGAACAGGTGGGGTTTGTTCGATTAAGCGTTGTTTTCAGGCTGCAATCCTTTCTTACAATTCACCTCCCCAATCATATTGAAGCAGATCCAGGGTGGACTTGTAGGGAGAAAAAGCCGGTTTGAATGATTGGAGGTTCATATGAAAGTCGGATTTCTGCACTCAATTATCAGAAAAGAGGAGAAACTCCTCCTGAATGAATTTGGACGTCGGGAAGGTATAGAGGTCGTTCGAATCGATGATCGGAAGTGTTCTTTTAACCTTCATGCAAATGATTTTGATTTGGATGTTGTCATCGAGAGATCCGTAAACCATTCCAGGGCCGTACATGCCTTGAGGATTTTTCATGATCATGGTATTCCCACGGTCAATCATCCGGATGTCGCCGAGATTTGCGGCAGCAAATTTCTGACCACCCAGGCCCTCATTCGCGCCGGCGTACCGACTCCACCATGCTATCTGGCGTTTACACCGGAGTCCGCCTTGGAGGCTATGGATAAACTGGGATATCCTTGCGTGATCAAGCCGACTACCGGATCCTGGGGACGGCTTATATCCAAGGTGAACGATCGCGATGCAGCCGAGGCCATCCTGGAACACAAGCAGATTTTGGGCAGCTATCACCACTCCATTTTTTACATCCAGGCGTATGTTGAAAAAGGCGGACGCGACATCCGAAGTTTTGTTGTCGGAGACCGATGTATTGCCGCCATTTACAGGGTTTCGGATCATTGGATCACCAACACAGCTCGCGGCGGTACCGCAAAGAACTGTCCTGTTGACGAAGATATAAACAGGATATCCGTTCAGGCCGCTAATGCCGTGGGAGGCGGGGTTGTGGCCCTTGATCTTTTTGAGACGCCGGACGGCTATTCGGTAAACGAGGTCAATTACACCATGGAATTCAGAAACAGTATCGATATAACCGGGGTGGATATCCCTTCCATGGTTGTCGATTACGTGTTGGAGGCGGGGCAAAAATGAAGGTCAGCATTGTAGGGGCATCCGGGTATGGAGGAGGAGAGTTGTTGCGTCTCTTACTTCAGCATCCACATGTCGAGGTCTATCAGTGTACATCGGAGAGAAACGCCGGGAAACCAGTGACCCGTTTACATCCCAATCTGCGTAAACAGACGAAAATGAATTTTTCCAGGATTGTTGAATTAGAGGAGGTGGACTGTATTTTTGTAGCCTTGCCTCATACCGAAGCCATGAAACGGTTTCATCAATTCAGTGCTAAGGCCGATTGGATTGTGGACCTTTCAGCCGATTTCCGTCTGAAGGATCCTGAGACCTATAAGCATTGGTATGGCACTGATCATCTTCTACCGAAAAAACTCCCCGAATTTGTCTATGGAAATGTCGAGCTTCATCGTGAGGAGATGAAGACAGCTAGGTATATCAGTGGGGCCGGCTGCAATGCCACGGCTACCATCCTGGGACTATGGCCCCTTTTTAAATCCGGCTTGGTGGATCCATCCTATCCGGTCGTGGCTGAAGCCAAGTGCGGTTCTTCGGAAGGAGGCAATCGAGCCAGTGATGCTTCACATCATCCGGAACGCAGTGGCTGTGTTCGTTCCTACAAACCCACCGGGCACAGACATGCGGCTGAGATGGCGCAGGAACTAGGGACTCCTGTTCACTTTTCAGCAACCAGCATTGAAATGGTCCGAGGCATTCTGGTGACTGCCCACCTCTTTGTCAAGGAAGGCGTGTCTGAAAAGGATATTTGGAAGACCTATCGACAGGTATATGGCAATGAACCCTTTATTCGAATCATCAAAGAAAAACAGGGCATTTATCGTTATCCTGAACCCAAACTCCTTTCCGGGACCAATTACTGTGACATCGGATTTGAAATGGATGGAAACCGCCTTGTCGTGATGTCTGCTATTGATAATCTGATGAAAGGAGCTGCCGGCCAGGCCGTACAAGCCATGAATGTCATGTGCGGGTTCGAGGAGACTGCGGGCCTGGGATTTGCCGGTCTGCACCCCATTTGATTCCTTAATCCTTTTCCGTTCATACATCCTCCATTCCGTTCAAGCGGGACAGTAAAGAGGAGTTGGGAGAAGATTAAAAAAACGAGAACTTGGTGAAATCATGTGTCGATTATTGGCTGTGAAGGCCGGGTCGCCGTTTGCCATCACCCCACACCTGGAAAAATTCGCAACCATTTCCAAACATAGCAAAGAGTATCAGGGACACGGCTGGGGTTGTGCTTATCAGGACAAGGAAGGGGCATGGCAAATCTACAAGAACATCAATCCTATCTGGGAGGATGGTTTGAGCGTTTTCCCTGACACGAGACTTCTTGTGGCGCATGCCCGCAGCGCCTTTGAAGATCGAGATATTATCATCGAAAACAATATGCCCTTTTTTGATGGGAGAACGATATTTGTCTTCAATGGAGAGCTTCGGGGTGTCCGTATCAAGGCGGAGGGTCGTATAGGCGCGGAAAAGATTTTCAATTACATCCGTCGTTTGGACAAGGGTGATATGGCGGGTGCTCTCTCCAAAGCGACCGATATCATCAAGAAACGGACCCAATACATTCGCGGCATGAATATGATCCTAATCAACGAGCAGGGCATCTTCGTGTTCAGCCATTTTAACGAAGATGAGGACTATTTTACCATGCATTATCGGGAGGACGAGTTCGAGGCAGAAGAACTAATTGTCTGCTCGGATCCCTATCCGTCCGAGGACCATTGGAAGAGTATTAAAAATAATACCATGAGGGTTTGGTAAATGATTATTGTGAAGATCGGTGGCGGAAGCCGTATTAATGTGAAGGGGATTGTGGTGGATCTAGCGGTACTGGATGAAAGATTCATTATTGTCCACGGGGCCAACGCGCTTAGAGACAAACTGGCCGAGGATCTTGGACAACCCAAACAAGTGTTGACATCGGTCAAAGGGTATAACAGCGTCTATTCGGACGAAAAACTTATCGATGTCATGATGATGGCCTATGCGGGTCTGCGCAATAAACGAATTGTCGAGCTCTGTCAGCAAAACGGCATTAATGCCGTGGGGCTGACCGGGCTTGACGGAAAAACCGTTCTCGGACAGCGCAACAAGGGCATTCGTGTCTACGAGAACAAAAAGCAGAAGCTCATTCGCGACTTCTCAGGCAAGCCTCAGTCAATCAACAAAGACCTTCTGTCCCTATTGATGGGAAATGGGTATGTCCCGGTGATCACGGTTCCCATTATTGATGAACTGAACTGTGCTATTAATACGGAGAATGACGATGTGGTTCGTGTCCTTCAGGCTGCCATAAAGGCCGATACCATTATTAACCTCATCGAGGCCCCCGGATTTCTCGAAGATCCCGAGGATGAAGGCTCTCTGATCCCCGCTATTGCCGCAGCAGATATTGAGAGCCGTGAGGCCCAGGCCGACGGGCGCATGAAACGCAAAATGATGGCCATTAGAAAACTTTTTGAAAATCAGGCGTCGCGGGTCATCATCGCGGACGGTCGAAGTGAGTTTCCCGTATCAGACGCTTTAAAGGGAAAAGGGACGGTGATTCAATGAGTACCCAATCCATAGAGGATGCCTATACTCTGCCGGTTTATCCCAAAAGAGATATTGTTATTGTCCGGGGCAAGGGGGCTAAACTCTACGACGAGCAGGGAAGGGAATACATCGATTGTGCGGCCAATGTCGGCGTCTCCAATATCGGTCATGGCAACCAGAGCGTAGCCCGGGCGATCCACGATCAGTATCTGGAACTGGGTAATTGCTATTCCATGTTCTATAATCCGGTACGCGCCAAGCTGGCGGAAAAACTGATTGGTCTTGCTCCATACGAACTCAAAAAGGTCTTTTTCTGTAATTCCGGAGCGGAAGCCAATGAGGCCGCTATAAAATTTGCCCGAGCCACCACGGGCAAGAAGGAGATTATCGCGGCCATGCGGGGATTTCATGGTAAGACCATGGGAGCCTTGGCCGCCACTTGGGGGGTGGAATACCAAAAACCCTTTGCCCCCATGATGGCAGGGGTCAAACATGTCCCTTTTAACAATCTTGACAAACTGAAGAACACGTTTGGAGAAGAAACCGCCGCTGTTATACTGGAGCCGGTCCAGGGTGAGGGGGGAGTACGACCGGGTAACAAAGAATATTTTGAAGAGGTGCGACAGGTCTGTGACAAAACCGGGGTCCTTTTAATTATGGATGAGGTCCAAACCGGTTTTGCCCGAACCGGCACTCTATTCGCCTGTGAGCAGTTTGTCGCACCGGATATGCTTTGTCTGGCCAAATCGATCGCCGGGGGCCTTCCCATGGGCGCTGTTCTATGCACGGATAAGATATCCGTGCCTTTAAAGAGTCATACGTCGACTTTTGGCGGCAATCCGACGGCCTGTGCCGCCGCTCTAGCCAGCCTGGAGGTCATCATCCAAGAGGGACTGATCGATAAGGCCAAAACCCTGGGTGAATATTTTATCAATCAACTCCGCGGCATTGAAAGCAACAAAATCCGCGAGGTTCGAGGGCTTGGTCTGATGCTCGCCATTGAGCTTAAGGAAAAGGCAGGGCCCTTTGTCCAAAGACTGATGAGTGAAGGGGTGATTGTCCTGCTGGCGGGTGCGACGGTCATCCGGCTGTTGCCTCCTCTGGTTATCAGCCGGGAGGAGATTGACTTTGTGGTCAGCAAAATCAGGGCTGTGCTCGAGAAAGAAGGATAACGTATTTTCCTTACAACAGAATCGTGTCTCGTATCATAATTCCTTAAATGTATATTCAGTGTTCTTGATAAAATATTGGTTTATTTTGACATGTAATGAGGAACGGACTATTCCCTCAAGACGATATCTCAAAAAAAATTCCACTGAATCCCATAGTGATCTGAACTTTGGGGGTTTTAGAGGCTGTTTCTTTGAAGCGAGCTATACATTCTGCTTAGATCCTGAGGCGTAACCCCCGGGGCACACCCCGGGGCATACTCCCTCAAAGTTCAGATCACTATGGGATTCAGTGGAATTTTTTTTGAGATATCGTCTTGAGGGAATAGTCCGTTCCTCATTTCTTACTTGGTCTACGAATATATGATAAATGAACGAGTATCTAAACGATGATCAGGTTTGGAATAGAACCTGAGAATCAAAAGTCTATCATGTCAACTGTGTAGAGTTTGAGGGGGATAGCCAAATGATAGAAAGTAAAATAAGAACAGTTAGGGGTTTTTCATGGTTTGGTAAGAACATCGGAATAAAAGATGATTCCTTGGATTTTGGGGGTATCCTTTCCGATGTTCCCTGTCAAGCAGCAGGTGTTTTTACGAAGAATACCATGCCGGGCGCCCCGGTTCTGGTGGGTAGAGAGCATTTGAAAAACGGACTGCTTCAGGCGGTTATTGTGAATTCGAAAAACGCCAACGTGGCCACGGAAAAGCAGGGCATTGAAGATTCCATAACCATTTGCAGACTCGTCGCTGAGAGTTGCAGCCTGGACTCCGGCATGGTGCTGCCGTCATCCACCGGAGTGATCGGGCGGCCTCTACCCATGGGAGTTATTGCAGAAGCCTGCAAAGAGGTGAAACAAGATTTTGGCAAGACCGAACAGCATATCGAGGCTTTTGCTCGAAGCATCATGACAACGGACACGCGCCCTAAATGGGTCAGTGCAAGGATAGGAGAGGCAACCATGTTCGGTATCGCGAAAGGGTCGGGTATGATCGAGCCAAACATGGCCACCATGCTCTGCTATTTTGTGACGGACGCAAAAATCCCGTCGGACAGATTGCAGCCTATGCTGCGAAGAGTCGTGGATCGGTCCTTTAACAGAATATCCGTGGATACGGATACCTCCACGAGCGATACGGTGGTCATCATGAGCAACGGATTGGCCGGTCAGGTGAAAGAGGATGAATTCGAGAACGTTTTATCGGAAATGGCCATTCACCTGGCAAAGGAGATCGTGCGGGACGGAGAGGGCGCGACCAAGCTCATTGAGCTTATTGTCTCAGGGGCACGGACTGAGGAACAGGCCCTGCTGACTGCTAGGGCGGTCATCAATTCGCCCTTGGTAAAAACAGCTATTTACGGGGCAGATCCCAACTGGGGAAGGTTCGTGATGGCCATAGGCAAGGTGTTCCAATACTCTGTGGATATCCATGAGTTGAAAATTATTTTCGGACAAGGAGACCACCAACTTCAGATCGACGCCAAGACCCTGGAACGAAATGAAGTTCCACTCCATGACATTTCAGAAATACTTAAAAAGGACGAGATTCATATAGAGATCGTTTTGGGGAACGGACCTTATTCGGAAAGGGTTTGGGGGTGTGACCTCACTGAAGAATACGTGAAGATCAATGCATACTATACAACTTGATCACGTTGGAATTCTCTGTTTATGAATGGATTGAAAGGCCTATGAACAGCGAGTGAATGGTGATGAAATCTTTTCGTTGATTCCGAGTCTCCCCAAAAAACCTCATCACCATTCTCTAAATTAATTCTATCACGCGGAGAACAAAATGGCACCATACGGGTATGCAGGTCAAATTCTGAGGGTTGATTTATCCAACGGGAACAGCGAAAGGATGGAGACCGCTGAGTATTCGGATCGGTTTATCGGCGGAAGGGGCATTGCCGCTAAACTCTACTGGGATCTTGTGCCTCCTGAGACCAGGGTATTTGATCCCGATAACGGTTTGATATGCGTTACAGGACCTGTGGCCGGTTTCAATGGGTTTGCCGGTTCAAGATGGCAGATGTGCGGAAAATCACCTATGGGCGACAGGGAAGCCTTTTCCTTTGCCAACTTCGGAGGTAAGTGGGGGATTGATTTGAAAGATGCCGGTTATGACGGCCTGGTCATTCAGGGGAAAACTGAAAAACCGGTTTATGTCCTGATAGAAAATGACAGGGTTGAAATAAAGGATGCCACCCCATACTGGGGCAAGACCTCTTTTGAAGCCTGTGACATGCTCAAGGCGGAATATGGAAGACGTTTCAGTGTCATCACGATTGGTCCGGCCGCTGAACGACTAATCTCTTTTGCCACAATCCTAGCAGATGACGGATCATCAGGCTCCGCAGGTCTGGGTGCTGTCATGGGGTCCAAAATGCTGAAGGCTGTTGTGGTGGCGGGTAGCGGTAGAACTGAAGCGGCTTACCCTGAAAGACTGAATGACCTGGCAGGACAACTCAGGGAGATCACAAAAACAGCCCGTTTCGATCCTACTTTTTGGAAGGTTACCGAGTCTTTCCGACAGCAGATCTGCTTTAAATGCGGGATAGGCTGCGGCCGCAATTTTTATAAGGATGCAAAAGGCCGAAAATACAAATCCCTTTGTCAGGCGACCATGTTCTACTTCTTCCCGATCTTGCTCTATTCGGGGGGAGAAGATCATGAAACACGCATGCTGGGCACCAGATTATGCGACGACTATGGTTTGGACACGGCCGTCATACACGGCATGGTCGATTGGCTAAATTTCTGTCACAAAGAATCTCTTCTGGACGAGAAGGAGATAGGCCTACCCCTTTCAATGATCGGTGGTCCTGAGTTTATAAAAGCTCTTACCCGAATGATTGCCTACAGAGAAGGCTTTGGAGACCTTCTTGCGGAGGGCACCATCAAGGCGGCGGAATCCCTGGGGGAACGGGCAAAAGCGCGAATAGGGGATTTTGTCGCCACCAGAAACAGCGAGACCAAGGATTATGATCCAAGGCTTATCCCAATGAACGCCCTTATCTATGCCACTGAAACAAGAAGACCGATACAGACACTCCACGAGTCGGTAGAATTACTCTTTAGATGGATAAGCTGGGCGAACAAGGAAGAAAACGCGACCTTCTCAAGCCAGAATCTTCGACGGTTCGCTGAGCGTTTATGGGGGAGTAGAGAGGCAGCTGATTTCACCAGCATGGAGGGAAAGGCTCTTGCCTCAAAGAAGGCCCAGGACAGGGCATATGTAAAAGAAAGCATGATTCTGTGTGACCTCAGTTGGATGAGAATTTGGGCGGACTATTTTGCCGATAACCCTGATGAGCCGGCCCTCGAATGGCAGATATTCTCTGCTGTGACAGGCAGAGATGTGGACGAAGCAGGGCTTTACTTGCTTGGAGAGAGGAATTTCAACATGCAGAGGGCTGTCCTACTGAGGCAGGGTTGGGACGGCCGAAAGGATGACCAGTTGATGGATTACTATTTCAATCAACCATTGAGAAAGAACGAACTATTCTGTGATCCCGAATGTATTGTACCCGGAAAAGATGGTGCGATCATATCAAAAGAGAGTGCAGTCATTGATAGACAGGAGTTTGAAACACTAAAAGACGAATACTATGAGTTAAGGGGCTGGGATGTTGAAAGCGGGCTGCCCAAGGCCGACACTCTTCAACAGTTTGATATGAAAGATATCGCGGATGATTTGAAGGAGCGGGGACTCGTATGATAAGGTGTATTAGTCAAGGACCTCACGAACAGTCAGATCCTTGACTAATACAGATGATGAATACTTAGCAAATCATTTCCCCAAAATTCTTCACGGCTGCGAACGTATGAGGCAGTTTCTCTCGGAGCTAACTTAAAAATCTACTAGTTTCTAATAGATTATAAAGAAAGACACACATTCATGGGGATAATAGCTTTTTCATTATCTTATAAGCATGTCTTTTCAAAAAGTGCAGCTTACTTAATGAGTCTAATTACTTGGGCAAAATAAAGAAGAAGTTATTTCCGGAAGGCGTGGCTTCATAGCCGACAACACCGCCGTGGAGATCAATCACATCTTTTATAAACTGAAGGCCGTGGCCGGTGCCATATTCGCTTTCCACATTCTTTCCTCGATATCCCTCATCGAATAATTTCGGGAGGTCTTCCGATGGAAGGTGAGGCCCGGTGCTGAATACATTGAACTTGACGCCGTCCTTCCCTTCTCCAAAATATTCTTCCAAGAATTCCATACCCACGGCGACAAATTTCCGTGTATGGCCCTCTTCATCAACGACCGCCCTGGTATATTTTACGGCATTGCTGAAAAGGTTGGCATATGCCTGGGAGATCAATCCTACATCAGCAACTACAGTAATCTCTTCACTCGGGATGCCGGAGAGTTGGTTATCTACCGATATGCCGCGTTCTTCGAGGCGGGGGATATATCTTTCCAACTGAGGCCGAATGATCTTCTCTCTGAAATTGACCATTTTAGGTTCAATCACATATCGACCCTCTTCAAAATGAGACCGCCTCAATAGGGTTTCCAGGAACAGACTGGTCTGTTCATAATGTGAAAGGATTTCCTGAAATTGCGTCTCCATGGACTCATGCACATAATTCAACTCCTCAGCGATAAGAAGTTTTTTCATGTCTCGCCCTTCTGGTCCATCATAAGAGCCTTCAGCCTCCTCCATCATTTGGCTACTGATGGCATTGGCCCGGTCTATCTTCCCTTTTAACCTTCTGTAGAAGAGCTTGAAATACATGTTCGGTACAATGACGTTATGTCCGATGTCGTTTACCAGATTTTTGATAAATTGAAGATGCTCTCTGTTTTTTTCCGTTATGAATCGGTTATGGAGTTGAAACCCTATCCGATTGACATATTTCTCTAAAAAGAACTTCATGTGATCGGATAGCAATGAGGCTGAGTGGATTTCGAAAACACCCAGAATACCGTCTCTGTAAAGACTGGACAGACTGGACAGTAACTGCATGTTTCCTCTTATTGGAATGCGGTAACACTTATCTCCAAGGGCTTGAGTGTCCAACATCTCAGATTCTGAAAAGACTTTTCCCATAGAACCATGGTTCGACATATCTGAGCTACACACCCTTTCATAATGTCCATCACTGTTCGTCAGAAACATGTTGCACTCAAATTGGAAAAAGATCTTGGGTATCAGCACGCAGATAGAAAGAAAATCAGGCTGTTTTTCAAATTCCTGAGCCAGATCAAAAAAAGTCTTTAATGCGCAATCCTGCTGATCCGTAAACGAATAAATTTCATAGTCTTTGATCTTCTCGGAGATTCGATTAGTAATGAGATTTATTCTTTCATTGTCAGAGCATTCAATATCTCGGAGAGTCATGAAACGCCTCCCTAAATACTACTTCTGGAATTTCCATATTGAGACTCGCCCCATATATCACATTAACGGACCCATAGTCTGCAGAACAAGTGTTAATGTCTTATTAGCCCAAGTTTTTCAGCCTATCTCCTTCCGAGTGGAGTGCCTAGACCCTACTTTTAATTGTATAACTCAATGAATATACAGATTATTTACTTTAAACGCAAAACCCATCAATTATTAGGATTAACCTGTTCAATCATAAGAAAATCATGAAATCCTATAGCAGCGACTGGAATACATAGTATTGCTTTTATAGAGAGGACGTGAAAAATCCATCTGGGCTAAGATTTTGGCTTTCGAAGGGAGAGAAGGTTATATGGTCCTCATTCTCGAACCCAACAACCTGCTTTGACGAGAAAGATGAAAATTCCCCGGCTTTGTCTCAAACTCTTCGCCTCAATTGGCTAACTCCCCGAAATCAGGGATGATTTCTTTACCCTTTACTTAAACCCATTGAAAAAGGTCTCCTTACTACATTTTTTTATGATTTGTGAAAAAAAGTACTTGACAATCGAAAAATGGGTTACTAATATTTTCTGTAAAGCTAAGAATGATCATGACCAATAACGCTAATACATTTCAACACCATCACGATCATCATCACCCCCAGGTGGGCTTTCACCCCTAGGGCCGATGGGTTGATGTATTAGCTTAAGATACGCCCCGGTTTTTCAGGTGAAACTTCACCGGAAGGATCGGGGCTTTTTTGTGCCCACTCACATTAGCACCCGTTCATATCCTTCCGAAGAACCTGAATACCGAATCAATCATTTTTTGTGCATGGCTGTGAAAATGTACAGCTCGCCCCGTCAAATTTCGCTTCACGTACCCGAATGGATTTAACGGGGCAAGCGCATTCCCCGCAGCTTGCCGCGGGGAGATTCAATTCAATAGGGCTGAAAAATGATTTAAAACAAAATGTTAGATAATATGTGGATTGTTTTTGAATAATATCCTATATTTGAACGTTAGTTGTGATCTAAACCCACCGCCTCTGGCGGTGGACCCGGAAAGGTTCTACCGTTCCGGCGAGAAACGAATGGTTTCTTAGTACAAGGAGATAAGCTCAAAGGGCAGAGGCTTTTCTTCCGTTCCGAGGCTCCCGGTCTGGTCTTTTCAATGACTTATCTGCGAGGGAAACTTGCCCCCTCCGCTGTTCTTCCCGTCTCTTTGAGACGGGAAGCCAGGGCTTCCCCCACAGATAAGTCACGAAAAGAAGGCGTCCTCCCGCCAGTCACAACAGAAAAGCCTCTATCCTTTGAGCCCCCTTCGAGGGGGCTGCTTGAGGCTTTCCGCTATGCGGAAAGAGTACTCACTCTCCTGATCATTTTGAGATCATGCTGATTTACTGAAACTATTTAATACCGGAGTCTCTTATCCGGAAGGAGGGAATCGTGATATTAAAATTAGGTCTGCCTAAAGGCAGTTTACAGGAAAGTACGTTCGAACTCATGCGTCGGGCGGGGTTCAATTTCTACGTCAACGGCCGAAGTTATATTCTCGGGAGTGACGATGAGGAGATCGAGGGGATCCTGCTTCGCGCTCAAGAAATGGCTCTCTACGTGCAGCAGGGCGTTCTAGACGCCGGACTCACCGGCAAGGACTGGATTATCGAGAACAACGCAGACATAGAGGAGGTATGCGAACTGGTCTATTCCAAAACCAGCCTGCGGCCGGTCCAGTGGGTACTAGCCGTTCCCCAGGATTCACCTGTGAAGACCGTGAAGGATCTTCAAGGCAAACGGATCGCCACTGAGGCCGTTAACCTGACCAGAAAATACTTGGCGGAAAACGGCGTGGAAGCCGAGGTTGAATTCTCATGGGGCGCCACGGAAGCCAAGGCCCCCGACCTGGTGGACGCCATTGTGGAACTGACGGAGACCGGCAGTTCTCTTCGGGCCAACAATCTCAGGATTGTGGATAAGATTCTCGAATCAACCACCCGGCTCATCGCCAACAAGGAGAGTTATAGGGATGCCGAAAAGCGGAACAAGATCGAGACATTGGCCATGTTGCTAAGGGGTGCCATTTTAGCCAGGGAAAAAGTAGGCCTTAAATTCAACATCCCTAGAGCCAGAATCGAGGAACTTCAGAGCTTTCTCCCCTCCATGAGACAGCCTACCATTTCTCCTCTCTTAGATCCGGAATGGGCTGCCCTAGAGATCGTGGTCGATGAGTCCACAGTTCGGAACTTTATCCCGGAACTCAAGAATTGCGGCGCTACGGATATCATCGAATATCCTTTGAACAAGGTGATTAGTTAAATGGGAGGAGGGCATGGATTCAGCAGCCATTATCATTCCTAAATACTCTGGGGTGACCGAGTATTTGGCAGAAGGGCAAGGAAATTCCCTTGATCAATCCGTCTCTCTTCGAGTAACCCAGATTATCAACCTGGTCAGGGAGGGTGGGGATTCGGCCCTTTTTCGCCTGACAAGAGAACTTGATGATGTTGAGCGCCCACAACTCAATGTTACGCCCGAAGAGTGGGCATCTGTGAAAGAGATTCCATCGGACGTGGTTGATCTCCTGAGACGAGCGGCAGATAATATTCAACGATTTCACACGGAGGAGAAAAAGGGAATTGCCAACTGGATCTTACGAGAAGGCGAGGGTTATGTGGGTCAACGTGTCTCTCCCATCGGTCGTGTCGGACTTTATGTCCCGGGCGGCACCGCGGCCTATCCCTCTTCGGTCCTCATGAACGCTATCCCTGCACAAGTTGCGGGAGTGGATGAGATAGTCATTGTTTCCCCACCCGATAAGAAGACAGGCCGAGTCTCTCCTTTGGTCCTCGCGGCTGCGCAGATTCTGGGCATTCATGAGATCTATACCTTGGGGGGAGCACAGGCCGTGGCAGCCCTGGCCTATGGAACCGAGAGCATCCGACGGGTGGACAAGATCACCGGTCCAGGGAATCAATGGGTGACCGAGGCCAAGCGTCAGGTTTTTGGACAAACCGGGATCGATTCTCTGGCCGGTCCCAGTGAAATTGTCATTGTGGCGGATGAGTCGGCTGATCCGGGCTGCCTGGCTGCCGATCTCCTTTCTCAGGCAGAGCACGATACTCAGGCCCGGGCAGTACTGATTTCATGGAAGAATGACATACTGGATAGGACCGAAGAAGAACTGGAAAGACAAGTATCCATGCTTCCCCGGCAAACCGTGGCCTGCCAGGCCCTGCGAAACGGGGCCCTCATCCGTGTAGAGGATTCAGAAGAAGCCCTCGCCGCGGTCAACGCCATTGCTCCTGAGCACCTGGAGCTTCAGGTTTCGGATGCCAAGGGTATACTACCGCATGTTATCGCCGGGGCAGTCTTTATCGGACCTTTTACGCCCGAACCAGTGGGCGATTACTGGGCCGGGTGCAACCATATTCTCCCTACACGGGGAACAGCCCGGTTCGCATCCGCATTATCTGTGCGGGATTTTCTGCGCTGGACATCGGTGATGCGCTATGACCGTGAAACTCTAGACCGGGTCAGGGAAGCTATTGTGTGTCTGGCACGCTTGGAAGGTCTTGAAGCACACGCCCGCGCTGTCGAAGCTCGATTCTCGAATTTTCGGGCGGAAGGAGAGTAAAATATTCAGGAATTTTTTTGGATTGAAGCCTTGAAAAGAGACCCTGTGGGGCTCATCGGGTTAATGAGTACGAATTATTGAAAGGAAAACATACACGAAGAGAATGGCGATGAAATCTTTTTGGAGTGACTGTCGTGAGGTCTACGTTATTTCAAACAGTTACGGAATGGGGGACCCCCTGGATTCCAGCTTCGGAGAAGCGGGAAGAACAGCGGAGGGGGGTGGCATCACCCGTCTGTAACTGTATGAAATGACCAGGCCGGGAGACTCGGAATCGACGAAAAGATTTCATGACCATTCACTCTCAGAGATAAAACCTCATTTGATGACGCACTTAGTAATTGGGAAACCTCTATGGTTATAGCTTGAGAGTCCTTATGTACTTAAACGGAGACTAAACAATGAAGAGTAGAATTGAAGTGCGACAAGCCGTCAAAGACCTTTCAGTCTACAGTGTTAATCAGCCGGATTGTCTGGTCAAGTTAAACCAGAATGAAAATCCCTACAGGCTCCCTGAGGAGTTCCAGAAGGACATGGCAGAGGCCTGTTCCAGAATGGAATGGAACCGCTACCCCGAGATTGCCGGGAGATCTCTTCAGGAGCCATTGGCCCGCGAGCTGGGGGTCGATACCGATACCCTCGTATTGGGCAACGGATCCAACGAACTGCTTATGGCCGTGATGACGACTCTGCTGGAACCCGGCCAACGCCTGGTTGTGGTTGAGCCCACCTTTGCCCTATACCGTCACCTGGGGAAACTAACCGGCGCGGATATCTTGGTCCTGCCTTTTAAAGGGATGTTTGAATTCCCCGAAGAGATGCTTGCACAGGCCTTGGCAGACCCCCGTACCAACCTGGGTGTTCTCTGTTCTCCAAATAATCCAACAGGGTCTATTCTGTCTTTGGAGCAGGTCCAACGGCTTCTCAAGATTGCCAGGGGGGCTCTCTTGATTGACGAGGCCTATGTAGACTTCTCATCACAGGATCTTGTGCCTCTTTTAAGGGAATACCCTAATTTAATATTGACCCGGACCTTTTCCAAGGCCTGGGCTTTTGCAGGTGTTAGACTGGGATATGCCTTGAGCAGTCCGGATCTGGCCAAAGAGATAACCAAGGCCCTTCTCCCTTTCCGCATCAGTCGCCTAACACTGGAGGCGGGAAAAATCCTGTTGAAATATGAGGCCTGGATTAGAGACAGGGTAGTGAAAGTCGTAAAAGAACGGGAACGACTCTTTGATATACTGGATGAAATGGAAGGGATTACAATTTATCCCTCGCAAGCAAATTTCATCCTGATCCGTCCGGAGCAGGAGGCCCAATGGCTCTTTAACAAGTTGGTGGAACAATCCATTCTGATCAGGGATGTGTCAGCTTATCCCTTTCTGGATAATCATCTTCGTATCAGCGTAGGAACACCAGAGGAAAACAATCTGTTGGTCAAGGCTCTCAAGTCTATATTAGTGGATCAATAATTCGGCGGGATATCATGGCCTATTTCACCGACGCATTAGGAAATATAGTTAAGAGAGTCTATACGGTTTTCTTCGATGTGGACGATGTCCTGGTGGATGCCACCCGGTCATATCCTCAATCGGTGGTCAAGGCCGCCCATCGATATATGGATGAGCAACACCTGGAAGTCGGGAACAGATTACTGGACAAGGTAAAGACCATCAAAGAACGACCAGGATTCAACGACGATTGGGATACAGCCGAGGCTCTCACAATCTTTCTGCTTCAACGAGAGGGCCCCTCACCCAAAGGCTTCAGTCAGTTTCTGGACGAATTGAGTGACAGGGGCGGTCGCCAGGCCCTTGAGATGTGGATTGCGAACCAGAGGCCGGACCGGAAGAACTGGCTCATGGCCCGATACGACTCGGAACGTGTACGGCAGCTTGCCATGGCCTTTTATGGAGGTCCCTCCTATTGTGAAAGACTTTTTGGCTTTGAGGCCTTCGATTTTATAGAGCAGGGTACAATGAGTGAAGAATCCCTTCTGGTTGATCCGGAACGTCTGGAAGGTTTACGGATCCCATGGTTCATTTACACGGGACGCAGTCGTCTGGAGATGGAACCTCTGTTTGAGAGAATGAACCTAACCAAGCCTTGGCAGCTTTTCTGTGCGGGGAGCGGCGGGCCGATCAAACCCGATCCCTCCCCACTAGTCGAGATGGTAAACAGGAATAATGCACAAGGCGTCATACTCGTGGGAGACAATCTGGACGACCGGGAGACCATTCTGCGTTTTCGACTGGAATATCCGGATATTCCCTCTGCCTTTGTTCGGGTTGAAGGAGGAGGGGCCCCTGAGAATGCCGAAGACTCCAGCGTGGGAAACGTGAATCAGTTCTTAGACCTTATTCTAAAGGAGGGTTGAACATGCGAAAACAGACCATAGAGCGAGAAACCCGCGAGACCCGAGGCAAGGTAACCTTGAACCTGGACGGCAAAGGAGAGACAATAATCAAGACGGAAATCGGATTATTGGACCACCTTCTCACCCTCATGGGTTTTCACGCCGGATTTGATCTGGAATTCGAAATTCAGGGGGATGTGGAGGTGGATGATCACCATACGGTAGAAGATGCCGGCATCCTTCTGGGACAGGCATTGGATCGCTGCTTGGAAGATCGAAAAGGGATTGCCAGATACGGCTTTTTTATACTCCCCATGGATGAAGTCTTGGCTCGAGTGACGGTAGATATCAGTGGGAGGTCCGGATGCTTTGACGCGTTCACCCTTGACAGAGAAGAGATCGATGACATGTCCTTAGAGAATGCCTTGGAGTTTTTCCGGGCACTGGTCCGGACCTGTCCCATGACATTACACTTGGACATTATCAAACCGGGCAACAGTCACCACCAGGTCGAGGCCCTGTTTAAATGCCTGGGCAGGGCACTGGGTGAGGCTGTGGGGCAGACCGGAGCAAACACTGTTCCTTCGACAAAAGGACAGCTCAATGAATCCTGATGTGATCATTATCGATTGTTGAGAAAGAAAGAACTGAAGAACGGAGAATATGATGGAACTCATCCCAGCTCTCGATCTTAGAAAAGGCCGATGCGTGCGCTTGTCCCAGGGAGATCCTGATAGGGAAACCTGTTATGAAACCAATCCGTCAAAGATTGTGGGCGATTTCATCTCATATGGCGCACGCAAGCTTCATCTAATCAATTTGGACGGCGCCTTCGGAGAAGAATCGGTCAACCCTGCTGTGATTGAAGGGCTTGTGAGGGAGTTTGACATAAACGTGGAACTGGGCGGCGGGATCAGGACCCTTGAAGATATCGATTTCTGGCTCAGCAAAGGAGTCTCTCAAGTCATCTTGGGAACCTCAGCTATTGAAGTCCCGGAACTGGTGAGTCAAGCCATAGAGAAATTCGGGAATGAAGCCATAATCGTCGGAGTGGATGTGAAGGACGGTCGTGTGGCAGTTCGAGGATGGCGTGAGGATTCCTCTTTAATCCCGGAGGCGTTCAGTGGTGACATGGAAAGCCGTGGCGTCACACGTTTCATTTATACGTCCGTAGAGACCGATGGAATGCTTTGCGGTCCGGCGAAGGATGCCCTGAGCCGATTCGCGAGGGGTGTTACCGCGAAGGTTACTGCTTCAGGGGGTGTCAGCAGCGTGCAGGATATCCTTGGACTCATTGACCTGGAATCCGATGGTGTGGACAGTGTCATCGCGGGAAGGGCGATCTACGAGGGACGACTGGATCTGAAAGAGGCATTTCAGGTTTTAGATGATTTGAATAAATCGGAAGCATGAAAGGGGGGAGGAGAGTTGAAACGCTATATTGAGGGACATTAGTATCTTGTATCATTATTTCTGAGATTAATACGTTGGTTTTTTGATAGAGTCTGGACTATTCTGAGGCATGGGCTATTCCCTCAAGACGATATCTATAGGGTCCAGGGGCGGTGATCTGCCCTTTGAGGGTTTAAGGGGCCGTTTCTTTTAAGCTGAGTAACCATTCTGCCATAAGTTCTGGGGCGTACCCCCCGGGGCACCCCGGGGCATTTCCCCTCAAAGGTCAGATCACAGGGGATTCAGTGGAATTTCTTCCTGAGATATCGTCTTTCGGGAACAGCCCATGCCTCATTTGATCATTGGTCTGTAAATATATGATACGCGACACTAGATACTCAAGGGAGAATCTATGGAGATTGAACTGAAATTCGATGAGAGAGGCTTGATTCCTGCTGTGATACAGGACGCGGTATCTAATGAGGTGCTCATGGTGGCCTATATGAACAGGGAGAGTTTCGAGATTACGCTGAAAGAGAAGAGGACCTGTTTCTGGTCAAGGTCACGCAAAACCCTGTGGCGAAAGGGTGAGACCAGTGGTCATGTACAGAAGGTCGTTGAAATCAGAGCGGATTGCGATGCTGACTGTCTTCTCATCAGGGTAGAGCAAACCGGTCCCGCCTGTCATACGGGTGAGAGGAGTTGCTTTTTTAATAGACCGGGATGATAAAGGGATCATCTCCGAAAGAGTTGGTCGGTAGGACACTTTATCTGAAAAGTCGAGACATTTAAAGGATTCGAGGAGCCTTGGATCCAAGTGAAATGCTAAAGAACCATAAGATATAAAAGGTCCGGAAAAATGCGTATTCATACTTGTTTTAGTCGCCATTTACCTTTTCTGAATAAGTATACGCCGGCCAATGTCATGCAAGTGTCCGCAACTACGATGGCATAGTAAACCCCCTGCTCATTAAAGGCAAGGGGTATGGCCAGCGCATAAGCCAAGGGGATTTCAAACAGCCAGAAACAAAACAGGTTGATCCATGTGGGTGTCTTCGTATCACCGGCTCCATTAAATGCCTGAACGATGACCATTCCCATGGCATAGGATAAAAGTCCATAACTAATCACCCTTAAGCAAACAGATCCGTTGTTGACAACCGAATCGGTCTTGTCAAAGAATTTTACAAACCAGTCAGGAACAGAAATAAACGCGATCGCCACCAATCCCAATACGACTATGTTTATCATACCTGCAACCCAGACGGCTTTCTCGGCCTTGTCCGGTTGTCCGGCACCAAGGTTTTGACCCACCAATGTCGCGGAGGCATTACTCAAACCCCAGGAAGGTAACATGGAAAAAATGAGAATCCTGATGGCAATGGTATAGCCAGCCAAAACCTCACTTCCAAAGATCGCGATGATTCGTACCATTCCTATCCAGCTTGAAGTCGCAATCATTGACTGTCCAATACCCCCCAAGGAGATTCTGATGATGCCGATCATTACCTTGAAATCGGGCTTCAAATTCTCTCTCTTGATAAGGACTCTTCCGTTCCCTTTTGTCAGAAGGTAGAGTTGGTAAACGACGGCAAGTCCCCTTCCTATGTTTGTGGCAATGGCGGCGCCTTTAATGCCCAATTCAGGAAAAGGGCCCAAACCGAATATGAGGACCGGATCAAGGATGCAGTTCACGATATTCGCGAACCAGAGTACTCGCATGGCAATGGCCGCATCGCCGGAACTCCTGAATACGGCATTGATGACAAACAATAACATGATGATGGCGTTTCCACCCAACATGACGGTCATGTATGGATAGAATTCATCTAAAATCCTTGACTCTGCCCCCATTAATCCCAGTATCTCTGAAGAAAGGAGAGCTCCAGGGATGGCTATGATGAGGCCTACTGTGAATGCAACGATAATGGATTGAACCGCGGAATTGGAGGCACGAGCGTAATCCTTCTCTCCAATTCTTCTGGCAACGGTTGCGGCGGTCGCCATGGCCAGCCCAGATGCAACAGCATAGATCAGTGAGAGAACGGATTCGGTAAGCCCGACCGTCGCGATGGCCTCAGCGCCAAGTCTTGAGACAAAATAGACGTCCACCAGCGCAAAGATCGATTCCATCACCATTTCAAGGATCATGGGAACAGCGAGCAAAAAGATGGCTCTTTTCAAGGCCATTGCCGTATAATCCTGTTGGGTTCCCTTAATGGCTTCAACCAGTGCTGATCGTATTACAGCGATTCTATTTTGACCAGTATATGGTGACATGAGGCACTCTAACTCTAACAATCCATGGAGAAGCTAATACTCCTGACCAAAGGCAGAGGATTCCTTTTTATTTCAAAAAAAGAACCAACATAGAAATCCTTGCCAAAAGGGAAAGGGTTTCTGTGTTGGATTAAAAGAGAAGGGGCGATTCACCTACTCGTCACTATCCGCAAATTTTCTAGGAACCGTACAGATTATGAAAAAGGAAACGATCATCATGATCGAACCAACCCAGAATATATTGCGCAACCCGATTGCCAGAGAATGGCGAATCGCATCTACCGTTTGCTGGAATAGCTGTGGACCGTTGACACCTTTCTCCTGAAAGGCCTTTCTGAGATCTTCCAAGGCAGATTCCGACAAAAGAACCTGGGGATTATCCAGGGCTTTCATAGTCTTTTCATCCGCAATATCACTCAAATCTTCCGGTAGAAATCTAGATAGAGCATTGGCATAGGAAACATTCATTGTCGAACCCAGGATTGCGGGAGATATCGCCGTCCCCATCATGAGAAAGAAAAAGATGGCTCCCATCGCCACACCCATCAGTCTTTTAGGGACTGCATTCTGAACAACGACGGTATTGATTGTTGGGATAACACCGTATCCAAGCCCGGCCAGCAGTGCCACTATAACACTCCATACAATTCGGCTGTGGGTATCGAGAAGAATCAGCCCGAACATACTCAGGGTGAGAATTCCATACCCGGCAATATACATCCATTTGAAACGACTGGATCGGGCAATGATGTAACCGACAGGGACTCCCATAAAAGCCGTCAGTACGCCGTAGGGTGTCGTGATGAATCCGCTGTGAAATGTGGAGATCTTCTGAACGCCCTGCAAAAACATGGGGAAGTACATCATCATTCCCATGGTCCCGAAGGAAGAAAAGAATGTGGCGAGGGCAACCGAGCGGAATGTACGGTTACGTAGAACAGCCAGATCTAGAACAGGTTCCTTTTCTCCGGATTCAGCCCAAAGGAATATTATCCAGCAGGCCAGGGAGAATCCGAGGAGGCCGATAATGGGGGTGGAAAGCCAGGAATAGGTTGTTCCTGCAAAAGAAAAACCGATGATTGTAGTGGAAGACGCCAGGGCGACCAATATACAGCCCTTTAAATCTATTTTAGGTTTTGAATCCCGATTCATCAGCGAGGGAACACCTACCGGTACAGTCACCAGACAGAAAATGAGCAGAGGGATTGCCACCCAGAACATGTATCGCCAGTTCCAGGCATCCACAATGAGGCCGCCCAGTGCGGGACCTGTCAAGGTGAATACGCCGAGAGGGATATTCAATAGGCCGACCCATTTACTGCGTTTGGACGGTGGAAACAAGTCGCCGACTACGGCAAAAACAAGCGGCATCATCGCTCCTATTCCCAGAGCGGCGATCGATTGTGCAACGATCAGAAATATAAAGTTGGGGCTGAGGGCACTCAGGACTGTTCCTATAAAACAAGCAATCAGCGCTATCATCAACATAATACGCCGGCCGTACATATCCGAAAATTTCCCGAAAATAATCGTCACAAGGGCCATGATCAGTGACGGAATGGATACGGACCAGGCGTAAAGGGATAGACCGTCCAGGTCGGCCGCGATCTTCGGTCTGGCAATATTCAATGTCTGTACGGAATATGCCATCGTTCCATAGACAGCAAATATGGCCACTAACCCCCACACGATCTGTTTTTTGGGAAACTGATATTCTTCTGTTTGAACATCCTCTTGGGACATCTGATCATCCTCTTGAAAAGAGCCGTCCAATACTTTCAATGCGATGGATACTCTCGACTGTATTGCGCCTGTCACCGTTTTTAAGGATCAAAGCGACGTGGTACATTATCAAAAGTAACTATAAAGAGTCAACGACAGATTTGATACCCTGATCCACCATCAAGCTGTCATCTGCTATTCGACAGGCTCATGGCCCTGAGTAAGTCGAAGGGCTGTGTTGCCTTCGGTCGCTTCTCCTTGCGGCGTATTGTATATACGCCTCAATCGGCGCTCCTCGGCGCCTTACATCTAACACCTCTCTGGTGCACGGGATTTCTCAAAACCCTTACCGTAACCGAGTGTACGGCTTCAGGGGGCACTGAGATGGCAAGTAATGGGTTTGACATGGACGCAGAGAAAAGCAGAATGTTTTGAATAATAAGGCATATAGGACGAACAAATGATGTTAGTCTGCTCGTTTGCCCTATATGCCGGCTTGAATAGAGATACTTTGTATCGTAAAAAGCCCTAATAAAAGAACCTATAATGGTTGAGCTTCTAAGGGATAAAAGGCCATTGACAACTTTGTTATAAGCGCAGCAGCAGGTGTATTGGCAACATTGCCGTCATCCCCGATGGCAAAAAACTTTCCAGTCGTTTTCATCTGATTCCAGTTATAGAAGAAAACAGTGGAAACCGGGAGTCCGAATTCACGCCAGCTGAATATGTATTGGTTGTCGTCAAACTTATAGATTGTGCACATTTCCACATCAGCCTGACCCTTCAGGGGCCCAACCACACAATGCCATGCGTAGCGTTCAAATGTCATGTAGACATGTTCGAAACACTGGTTGGGATTGTAATTATAAATAGCACGCAGGCCGTGCAGGTCGCGCGTGGGTGCCGGTTTTCGTCCGATAGGCGGAACGGATGGATCGCCGAGTACGCCGGCTGAGAAGTCATGGACTGCCCGGGGCTCTTTGCCGACATCGCCTTCGCGAATGTTTGTGTGAACTCCAACCACCTGCCGGGTTTCGGTGTTGACAATAAATGTTTGGCTATGACGGGGCTCATTCGCAAAAGTCATATCAATAAAATAGGTATTTTCCTCAACTTCCACTACTTCGCACCAATCCGTGCCGCTCTTGCCGTTGTTTTTCCATTCGACCTTATTGCGTTCTACGAAGTTGAGATCAAAGGCGACACCTGAGTCAAGAGTGATTTTTAATTGCTTATTGATCATGGCATCTGTTTGGGGATTGCGGTATGTTGCCATTTCCGAAGCATAGTCTTCATACTTATAATCTGTTTCACCTTCTCTTTGAGACATAGTTCTCCTCCTTCATGACAATATAATGTTTGAGTCAAAGGAAACAACAGTAAGACTTTCCAATAAGACAGACAGAATTTCAACATTGGAAAAGATCAAAAACATTTGTTTTTCTCTCCTCTAAGAGGCGGAAAGCCAGGGCTTCCCCCACAGATAAGTCACGAAAAGACGACGTTCTCCCACCAGTCACAACAGAAAAGCCTCTGTCCCTTGAGGCCCCCTCTGGGGGGTTACCTGAGGCTTCCCGCTGTACGGGAAGAGTACTCAATATGACAGCCATTTCAGCAGGTCCTAGTACCAGGAATTATTCCTTTCACGGAGACTGCTTAAGTCTTATCATGGTTCAAATAGAGATGTAAAGGATCAGTAGTCTTCTATTCCATTCACGTTTCTTTCAGCACTTTCAGTGACACATTTTCAACGAATTCCTTCTCCTTTTTTTGGAACTCAACCATATGGGGCGAGGACATATGTGCCTGCAAATCCTCCAGACTATTCCACTTCTCGATTATCGTGACTATATTTTCGTTCAATTCCTGGGGAGGGAAACCCGAAGGAATATCAACCGTTGGAGCATATTCTAAGCACCCTTTTTCTGCGAGAACATTAGGAATATTGGATTTGAAAAGCTCGAGAAACTCTTGCGTGAGACCTTCCTTGATTTGTACTGATACGATTACATTTATCATCTATCTATCACCTCTTCGAAATAATTATTGGCTTGAACCACATAAAACGACTAAATAGTTATCGGTACTCATACATAGCTAATAAGTCCCACAAAATCAATCCCATCAACATAAATCTTCCTTTGAACACACTGGCATTCCGGTTAAGGCATGGGGTAGGAACGCCGTGCGCTGATTTGTGAATGCCGGGCACTTGGACAAAAAAAATAGCCTTTGGATTTCGTTATTTTGCCATCGATGCCCTTTAGAACTTATTCGGAACCTTGACCTTTTTTGCTTTCTTGACATAGACAAAGACAAGTAATAGGGTTTTTCAATGGAAAGAAGACAATCCCCTAGGATGACATCTCATTTTGAGGTGGAGGTATGGGGCCGCTCAGGCGGAAACGAGATTACGGACTTTAGCGCCGACGGTGCGTTTATCCGTATGGGAGGTGTTTTCCGCCAGATAGCAGCCGGCAGCCAAGGGAATGACCACTATACCTTCGCTACAGGAGCTACTCATTTCAAGGAGGGAGATAAGGTCGATCTTGTCTTAAAGTTTCCAACCCAGAAAGAGGCTATGTTGCTTAAGGCTGAGATCAGGAGAGTTGTGAATGAGGGTATCGGTGTAGCTTTTAGCGACCTTACTCCCGATAGAGCCAAGGTCATAAAGGACTGTTTTGACACCTACAAGCATGAAAAATCTAGAGCAAGAGATCAGTCTGTACAGATAAAAACCAAAGCTGAACCTGAAAATAAAGAGGGTATTTGGAATAAAGTAACAAGACGGGTTGAAAAGATATTTAAGCCTTGAAAAGCTAGAACGAGTGAGGTCAGAGTAGCAAAAAGAAGTCAGGCAAAGAACTCTCTTTTTTTGAGACAAAACTCCCCCTGTCCTACTAAAGCCGGTTTTTGTGCACGGGTCTGCTACTGACTGTTGATATCTTGAGATTATGGGTAAAGATCAACGGCAGCCTTGACCCGTATACGTATATGAAATCGTTTTTCGCCTGTCAAAAAATCCATTTATATTCAAGTAAAACAGACTGAAGTGCTCAAACTCTTTCTTGTATGCTTTAGCTGGAACCAATGTCTTTGTCTACGAGAATTATTAGCACGTAGCGCTGAGTGCCACTGAAGGCTGAGTAGAGGGTGTACTGGATATACTGCATTGGAAGTCCACAGCATTTTAGAATCCCTGGTTGCGCGAGAATGACAAAAAAGTGTCCTGATACTTTTAGACAAATATGATTAATAAAACAAAAAATGGGATATTAAAATATAAATGAATCAAATTAAAAATAAAAAGATTTGTTATGCTTTACGGAAAAGATAAATGACTGAATACACAGAACGGACCTATAGAAAAAGGGTGAATGCCAAAGATCTGGTTTCCTTTCATATGGCTGTGAAAGAGACCGATTTGTGGGTTAGTGCGGATCAAAACCTGGAAAAAGAGACCAGGGACCTTGTTCTCAATCAGAGACTCCAACTTGAGAACTATATCACCAGCCACCCGGATTTCTTGACCACTTTGAAGCCTTATCCTGAAGACCCCTATGCCCCGCCCATGGTCAAAGAGATGATTGAGACCACAAGCGGCCTGGGCGTGGGTCCCATGGCCTCTGTGGCAGGGGCGATTGCCCAGTATGTGGGGCATGGGCTTCTTAAATGGACGGATCAGGTGATCATTGAAAACGGCGGAGACATTTTTTTGAAGACAAGCCGGTCGGTCACGGTATCTATCTTTGCCGGAGAATCCCCTCTGAGCGGGAAGATCGGTCTGATGATCCCTCAAAAAAAGATGCCATTAGGGGTTTGCAGCTCTTCCGGTACCGTAGGGCATTCTCTCAGCCTGGGATCGACAGACATTGTCTGCATTATTTCTCCTTCAGCCATCCTCGCAGACGGTGCGGCAACTGCCCTTGGAAACAGGATAAGGGGCAGGAAGGACCTGGAAAAGGTTGCTGATTGGGCCGGTGAGATAGAAGGAGTCTCCGGTGGTCTGGTCATAGTGAAGGATAAGGTGGCCGCATGGGGGGAGATAGAGTTAGTAAAGATCTAGACTGAAGACTAAAGGCTGAAGACTGAAGTAAAGGACTGCAGGAGGAAATATAGGATGACGGATTGAAAACGGAGGGGAAATCATGCGTGATCACACCAAACTAAGGGCATTTGAACTCGCTGACGAAGTAGCCTTATTGGTTTATCAGGTCACCGCGAGATTTCCAAAAGAAGAATTGTACAACCTGACTTCGCAAACGCGACGGGCAGCGGTTTCCGTTCCATCCAATATTGTTGAAGGTTGCGCTCGGGACAGTGAGGCAGATTACCTTCGGTTTCTATATATTGCCTTCGGTTCTTTGAGGGAAGTGCGTTATCAGCTAGAATTGTCAAAACGTTTGGGTTTCTTGAGCAATGAGGATGCATCTTCAATAGAATCGAAAATGATCGAAACCGAGAAGGTTCTGAGTGGTTTGATTCGATCGTTCCGTAAAGAATGATTTATTTCTACCTTTAGTCTTCAGTCTTCAGCCTTCAGTCTTCCACCTACTCTTGGGCCTTCAGTCTTCAACCTTATAAGTAATACATCTTATCATCCACCTTTGGCGGCGGCTTCTTTCGGGGGCCGGCTTTTCCCTTGAAGGTAAAGGGATCTTCACTTTCCAGAAGATCTCCCATTTCCGCCTCGATCTGCTCTGGATCCTCGCCGTTTTCCATTCTTCTCAAGGCCTCCTCCATGCCGGGACCCATGTCCATGCCGGTCATGTCGGTCAGCTTTCGCATGAGATTGGCCGCCTGTCTGGGATCGTTTTCATCGATGTTTTCAGCCTCGCTCGCGAGGAGGTTCATGGCCTGCTCCATCTTGGCTTCGTCCATATCGGGCATAGACATATCGTCTTCCTCTCCCCGATTCCGGGAGATGGCAAAAGTCGACATTCGACGTTCCAGTTCTGTTTTCTCGCATTTTGGACACACGGGCCTCTTCTCTGTGTTGACGGTGCTGGAGAAGAAATTGAAGATCATATGACAGTCTTTGCAGTAGAACTCGTATATTGGCATTCCAATTCCTATTTTTGACCCTTTTGTGTTGCCGCTTCCTTCAGGCTTATCTTGCGTAGGATGGACAGGCCTATAAATCCTTCTTAACGCGCTCATTCTCTACAAGAAAATCATCTCACAGTCAACCTGTTTTAAATGGATTCTATATCGAGGAGACATAATGATGTTGTGTTTTTTGAGAGAGTTGTTATACTCTTCGTGAAGATGGAAGCACCCTTAGAAAGAAGGTTATGCTTATGAAGACACTTTGGGCGCCATGGAGGATTGAGTATATCCTTTCTGACAAGAAGCGAGAGGATTGTATTCTTTGCCCCGGGAATGATCGATCCAAGGATGAAGAACGTTTAATCCTGTATGTAGGGTCACTGACCATGGTGATCATGAATAAGTACCCTTACAACAACGGACACCTTTTGGTTTCACCCGTCAGGCATGTCTCCGGGCTGGATCAGCTTTCAGATAAGGAAAACTTGGACCTTATGCAGATGGTTCGAAAATCCATTGATGTCTTGAAGAAGGTTATGAAGCCGGAAGGTTTTAATGTAGGCCTGAATTTGGGTATTGTCGCAGGGGCCGGTTTCGAGGATCATATGCATTTTCACATTGTGCCTCGCTGGAACGGAGATACCAATTGCATGGCCGTCCTTGGAGAGGTGAGGGTCATTCCGGAGCATATTAAGGAGACGCATAAGAAACTCCGAGTGGAGTTTAATAGGCTTAATGACCAGGGTTAGGCCTTATCGTTGCAGCGATAGGGTAACCCCTCTCGTTTTGCAAATGACATGACGGGAGGTCTTAGTAGGCAGTCATAGGAATGCAAAAACTGCTCATCAGTTCTTCTGAAAACTTTATACAGGAGGTCACACATGAAATATCTCAGATTCATCATAGCCATTATACTTATATTTCTGGTTCTTGCAGTTATTATCCAAAACCACCCGGCCATGTCGACATCGGTGGTATTCAGGTTAAACCTCCTTTTCACGGAGTTTACATCCACTCCCTTGTCCCTGTACATTGTTGTGCTTCTTACGTTCTTCTTCGGTGTGATCATTACCTGGTTTTATGGTATGATAGAAGATTATCGCCTCAGAAAAGAAATAAGGGGCCTGAAAAAGGACTTACGAGAGAAAGACAAGGAACTGAGTTCCCTCAGAAACCTCCCCATTACTTCCGACGATGTTTCTCCGGGTCAGATCGACATTCCCGATGAACCGTGATGAGGGTGATGTGTAATGTGGAACGAACTCTGGGAATGGTTGACTGTACCTGATCACCAAATAGCTTGTTTGGGGATTATCATTGCCTTTATCGTGGGCTTGATAGTCGGTCGTCTGGCCCGCCACAGGACGGAGAAGAAGGTCAGGGCGGCCGCTGAGAGAAGTGATGAGGCGTTCTTCAAAGGGATTCAGTATATCCTTTCCAATGATCATGATCAGGCCATTGAAGAGTTCACCAAATCTGTTCAGCTCAACTCCGAAACCATAGAAACCTACGTGGCCCTCGGAAATCTCTACCGATCCAAAGGCGAGATTGACAGGGCGATAAGAATCCGTCAGAGCATCATTCTCAGACCAAATATCAGTAAAGAGATTAAGATTCGAGCCCTTGTAGACCTGGGTTTGGATTACCGAAAAGGAGGATTCCTGAATCGGGCACTCAAGGTGTTCCTCGATGTACTCACGAAACAGCCAACAAATGTGCAGACCCTTGAAGAAGTCGAGAAGATCTATGAAGAGATGAAAGACTGGGAAAACGCTTTTGACATTCGTCAGAGACTCTCCAGACTGATAAAGGGTGACCATAGGCATATTCTCGCGCATCATCAGACAGAGTTGGGCAAGGCCTATTATGACAAAGGGGAGTTGGGTAAGGCGAAATCCTGCTATGAAAAGGCCATATCCATAGACAAGAAGTGTGTGGATGCCTACCTCCATCTGGGAGACCTCCACTTCAATAATCAGGATTACAAAAAGGCGATCGCAGCGTGGAAAAAAGTGGTCCTGGTGAAACCCAGCTTCACTTTTCTCGCCTATCGTCGTCTTGAGGGCGCTTATTCGAAAATGGAAAACCTTCAACCTGTGGAGGATTTTTTAAAGGAGTGCGCGGAACTCAACTCAGATGCCTTCACACGTTTGGCGCTGGCCCGCCACCTGCACAACAAACAGGAAGATGAGGATGCCTTAAAGGAACTCGAAGGCGCTCTGGCACTGGATCCGTTTTTCTGGGAGGCCAGAAAACTCGTCGGGGAAATACTCCTTGCCAAAGACAGAAAAGTCGATGTTCGAACCGCCTATCAGGACCTTATTTCCCACCTGAACGTGGCGTACCTTAAATTTCAGTGTGCCAACTGCGGTTATGAACCGGACGGTCTTCAATGGCAATGTCTGCAGTGCAAAAAATGGGACACCATGGACTTTGCGAGTTTCGAAATGGGTCATTCCACCTCACCCCATCACCTTCCGAACCCATTCTTTGAGAGATCCAAAGAAGAAGTTGAGGAAAAGGAATGAGCAAGATGACGCCGATGCTCAGACAGTATCTGAGTATTAAAGGTGAATATCCAGATGCCATCCTCTTTTTTCGCATGGGTGATTTCTATGAGATGTTCTTTGATGACGCCAAGATCGCCTCCAAGCTCCTCGGTATCACACTGACATCACGCGGGACCCATAATGGTCAAAAAATCCCTATGTGCGGTGTTCCTCACCATTCATCTAAATCCTATATCGCGCGGCTGATTGAGAACGACTGCAAGGTTGCCATCTGCGACCAGACCGAAGATCCGAAGGCTAGCAAGGGTATTGTCAAGAGAGAAGTGGTCAGGGTAGTGACGCCGGGGTCTGTAATGGAAGATGGAGACGTGGACAGCAAGAGCAACCTCTACATCGCAGCCGTGTCCGCGGGCGGGGACCGATATGGGCTCGCCCACCTGGATCTGTCCACAGGAGAGTTCCGCGTCACGGAGATCGATCAGTGGGAGGAACTCCTTGATGAGTTGGGAAGAATCGCGCCGGCTGAGTTATTGATCCTTGAAAGAGATGATCTGGCCAAACGCAAGGACTTGTTTTCCCGTCGAATGGAAGTTCTGACCCAAGAGGAGTTTGATGTAAAAAGAGCGGAATATCTCCTCAAGGAGCAGCTCGGTGTCAGGTCCCTCACCGGTTTTGGATGTGACGGCCTGGATCAGGGGATCATCGCTGCCGGGGCCATTATCCATTACATCAAAGAGACTCAGAAGGGGAATCCGGAGCATATCAAGGAGATCGTGGCCTATCGTCTGGGTGATTTTATGTTTCTCGATGAGGCCACCATCAGGAATCTGGAGCTGTTTAAGACGATGAGGCGCCAATCCGTAAAAGGTTCCCTCTTTCAGATCCTGGATCGGACCGTAACCTCCATGGGGAGCCGTCTTCTGAAACGATGGATTGGATATCCCCTGGTAGCGCTCGACCCCATTCGAAAGCGGCTGGCCGCTGTCAGGAATTACCGCGGTGACCAGATCTTCAGGGAGGAGGTCAGAGACCTGCTGGAAGGGATCGATGATCTGGAGAGACTAAATGGCCGAATATCCCTGGGCCGTGCCAATGCCAGAGACCTTGTCGCACTCAAGTCATCGCTCCATCGATTGCCGGAGGTCAAGAACAGGTTATCGAACTCCACGAGTGAACTCTTGGCAGATATTTCCACGAGACTGGATACATTAAAGGATGTGGCACACGTTATTGACCAGGCCATTTGTGAAGAACCCCCGGTCTCAATAAGAGAAGGTGGTTTGATCAAGGAGGGTTATGACAAAGAACTGGATGAGTTGATTTCGGCAACCCGTGACGGAAAGGCCTGGATCGCCGACCTAGCTGCCACAGAACAGAAAAGGACCGGTATATCCAGTCTTAAAGTGGGGTTCAATAAGGTGTTTGGGTACTATATCGAGGTTTCGAAGGCCAATATCCATCTCGTCCCGGCCGATTATATCAGAAAACAAACCCTGGTTAATGGCGAGCGATATATTACTGAGGGATTGAAAGAATACGAGGAAAAGGTACTAGGCGCGGAGGAGAAGAGGGCAGATCTGGAATATCAGATATTCGAAGAGATTCAGAGACAGGTGGCCCGGGAAAATCAGCGGATCAAAGAAACCGCAGGCCTCATAGGGGAGGTTGACGCCCTCGCGGGATTGGCCGAGACCGCTCAACTGAACAATTACACCTCTCCTGAGATTGATGATACTCAGACCATCGACATTGTTGATGGAAGGCATCCGGTTATTGAGCAGACTGTCAAGGACGAGGACTTTGTAGGCAATGACATTCGTCTGGATGACAAGGAACAACAGTTTCTCATTATTACGGGGCCGAATATGGCCGGGAAATCGACCATCCTCAGACAGACGGCCCTGATCGTTTTAATGGCTCAGATGGGAAGCTTCGTTCCTGCCTCGAAGGCTCGAATCGGTTTGGTTGATCGCGTCTTTACTCGAGTGGGTGCTGCCGATGATCTGACAAGGGGACAGAGCACGTTTATGGTAGAGATGAATGAGACAGCTAATATCTTGAGACATGCTACGAGCAAGAGCCTGGTCATCCTGGATGAAATCGGCCGCGGCACCAGCACATATGACGGTTTGAGTATTGCTTGGGCCGTATCTGAGGCCCTGCATGATCGAGGAGGCAAGGGGGTCAGGACCCTGTTTGCGACCCACTATCACGAACTGACGGAACTAATAGCGACCAAGAAGAAGGTCAAGAATCAAAATATCGCGGTCAAGGAATGGAATGATCAGATCATCTTTTTGAGAAAGCTGATGCCTGGAGGAACGAGCCGGAGTTACGGAATACAGGTGGCCAGAATCGCCGGCATTCCGGAGCAAGTCATTGAGAGGGCAAAAGAGATTTTAGCAAATCTTGAAGGGGAGGAATTGGATGAGGTGGGCAGACCTCGTTTGGCACGATCTTCGGGAAAGAAGGACTTGGAGGATTCCCTTCAGCTCAACCTCTTCGGGTCGCAGAATCAGAGACTGATCAAACGGATTCAAGAATTGGATATTTCCTTATTGACTCCCCTGGAAGCCCTCATTGAACTGAATAAAATGAAGGAATATTTGGATGAATCCTAGTGTCGTGTCCCAGAAATACCTTCTATATTTTTTTACCGGTTCTATGACACGTTGGGAGTATGGGGGTCTCTTTTCAGTTTCATCACCATCTATCCAGAGGTCGTGGAACGGCACCATATTTTTGCATATTATGAAGCAACCCCACGAACAATGTACCGACAGCGATAGGCATTCCTTGTGCCTGTCTATCGAACGCTGTTCTCTTTGGGGACGGTAACAGGCTTGGGCGTCTTCCATGCCCCCTTTGCATTTGTGAAGCAGGTATTTATTAAATAAGTTAACTCTGAGACACGACACTAGAATCGCCATGCGATTTATTGAAGTGCAGCTTCATCGACATAGAAAATGAAGATAAAAATAACTCATATGATTGGGTTGTCACTCTTCCTGGTTCTATCCTTGTACATGACGGGGAGGATGGAAGTGTGGGGAGGAACATCTTCCGAACCGGAAACCCTTCTTAAACAGGGGGACGTTTGCCGGAAGGCTTTGTACCGATCAGAGAAGGACATGAAGTACCGGCATCATTGGGAAAAGTGTATGAGTATCTACAAAAAAGTCTATTCCCAATACTCTGAGAGTGAACAGGCACCTTGGGCCTTGTATCGAGAGGCCCGAATGTTTACCAAACTTTTCGCCTTTTCAGGCCAGGACAGTGATTTAAACCAAGGGATAGAGCACTTCAGGAAGTTGACAGAGGAATACCCAGGTCATCGTCTGGCTGATGACGCCCAGTATCGGATAGGAGAGATCTATTACGAGATTTTGAAAGATAATTCTCAGGCCTATGTGGAATTTCTTAGAGTGGATATCAGATATCCCTCAGGAGACATGCGCCCTCAGGCGAAGGCCATGCTCGAAAAAGTATCCGCCCTTCTCAATAAACACCCTTCTTCTTCTTCGGGCTTGACCTTCGTGAAAGACATCCGTCACTGGTCTACACCTACCTATGCCCGTGTGGTCATTGATCTCGAAGGCCCTGTGGAGTACAGTGCTGACCTATTGGAAAGGAATCCGGAAGATCAACAAACGAGGCGGCTTTACATAAACCTGGAAAAGACTAGGGTCAACTCAGACATTGAAAACTTCGTGACCATAGAGGATGGCTTACTCCGGAAAGCCAGAGCCGATCAGTTCACTCCTGACAAGGTGCGTGTGGAACTGGATGTCAACAGTATCGACAATCATCACATCTTTGCTTTGCACGACCCTTTTCGTATCGTGGTGGATGTGCGAGGCGCTGAAGCGGAGCAGAGAAGAAACAAAGGGATATCTCGGAATGAGGAGAGACCAGCGGAAAAAGAGAAAGAAAAAACCTCTGAAGATCCCATATCTCTTGTGGAGCAACTGGGTCTTGGTGTGAAAACGATCGTCATTGATCCGGGCCACGGCGGTAAGGATCCGGGAACGTATATTAACGGGAGAATTCAGGAAAAGGATATTGTTTTAAGCCTTGCTAAGATACTGGCGAAGAGGATCAAGGAGAAGTTTGACTGTGATGTCTTCCTCACGAGGGACAAAGACGTTTTCATGACCCTGGAAAAAAGAACCGCCTTTGCCGTCGCAAAAAAGGCGGACCTTTTTATTTCTCTTCATGTCAACGCTTACAGGACCCCAGGGATACACGGAGTAGAGACCTATATCCTGAGTTCGGCCGACGATGAAAGGGCCCGGACCGTGGCTGCGACGGAGAATGCCACTACTGAGAAGACCATCAGTGACTTGCAGAGAACTCTCAGTGGGCTCTTGTTGAACACAAAGGTCGTGGAGTCAAAGAGGCTGGCTACGGAAGTCCAAGGAGGAATGATCGTCGAGGCCGGAAAGGTCCACAAAGAAATAAGGGATCTGGGCGTCAAGGGGGCCCCCTTCTATGTGCTTATAGGCGCGGATATGCCGGCTATCCTGGTGGAGACGGGCTTTATTACGAATCCATCGGAGAGAGTGCTTCTGCTCAGCGAAGAATACCAGGAAAAATTGGCCCAGGGTATCGTTGCAGGTATAGAAGGATATAAGAAGGGCCTTGAGCAGGTCTACAGGGGAGGAGGGTAAAAAGGTTCAAGGCTGAAGGTTGAAGATCACCATACATCTGTTGTTTACCCTCCAGTCTTCAGCCTTAGATATGCATCAATAAACATATCGACATCCCCATTCATTACCCTGTCTAAATCCCCTACCTCTTGATTTGTCCTGTGGTCTTTGACCATCCTGTAGGGGTTGAACACATAGGATCTGATCTGGCTTCCCCAGGCGATATCTTTTTGGTTCTGGTGGAGTTCCTGCTTTTTCTTTTCTCGCTTCTTTTTTTCCTGTTCGTAAAGCCGAGCTTTCAGGATCATCATGGCCATTTCTTTGTTGCGGTGCTGAGATTTTTCGTTCTGGCACTGAGCCACGATATTCGTTGGCAGGTGTGTGATTCTTACGGCGGAGCTGGTCTTATTGACATGCTGTCCTCCGGGTCCGCTGGCTCTGTAGGTGTCAATACGCAGGTCTTTCTCATCCACATCGATATGGATGTCCGTATCTATCTCAGGGATGACCGAGACTGAGGCGAAAGAGGTATGTCGCCTGCCTGTCGCGTCAAAGGGTGAGATCCGAACCATGCGATGAATGCCATGCTCTGATTTCAGGTATCCGTAAGCATAGGGCCCACTCACCATAAAAGTCACATTTTTAACCCCTGCCTCATCTCCGGGAAGATAGTCCATGACTTCAGTGGACATACCTCTTGACTCGCTCCAGCGAAGGTACATCCTGAAAAGCATTTCCACCCAGTCCTGGGACTCAGTTCCACCTGCGCCCGCATTGATGGAGACAATCGCGTTCCTCTTGTCGTCCGGGTCACCCAGAAAGGATTGGAGTTCGAGGTTTCTAAATTTCTCTTCAATCCGGGACACATCCTTTTCCACCTCTTCCAGGGTGGGGGAGTCCCCCTCTTCGATCGCCATTTCAGCGAGGATCTTGGCTTCCTCTATTTCGCGAGAAAGCGTGTTCCACTGATCGATTTTGTCTCTTAGGAAGGCGCTTTGTTGGTTTATCCTGGAAACCTCTTCCTGGTTTTTTTGCCAGAAATCGGCCTTTGACATGATGTGCTCGAGCTTCCTAAGCTCTTCTTCCTGTTCATCTAAGTCAAAGATGACCTCGAAGCTCATGGAGCTCAGCCAGAATATGTTCAATCCTTGAAATCACTTCGTTGTGCATCTTTGACCTCCTATCATTTCGTTTGATGACATTCCTATGTCTTCCTATTAGTATACCATAAGACGTGAAAAAGCTTAATCAAACATATCGCCAAGAGGACGAACGGGAATAGGTCACCATACCGGGTATAAAAACTCATAGAAGACGAAGCGAGCTCGATCTCTTTTGACAGTACCTGTTCCTTGAATAGTCCACTCCTTTCGATAATCTTCCCCTTAGTATTAATCAACGCGCTAATACCGGTGTTTGCCGCCCTTATCAAAGGTCTTCTGTTTTCCACGGCCCTGAATACGGCCATACTCAAGTGTTGATAGGGTGCGCTAGTTTTTCCGAACCAGGCATCATTGGTGACATTAACCAGGATTCCCGCCCCTTCTCTTGTCTGAGTGCGGGCCAGTTTAGGAAATATGACCTCATAACAGATCAGGATCCCTGAAGACAGATGGGAAGGCCCAAGGGGTTTTAACTCTCTTCCGGGTGTAAAATCCCCCGAAGCCTGGACCAAGCGGTGAATAAAGGGGAGAAACCGCTTCAGAGGTACATACTCCCCAAATGGGACAAGGTGGTGTTTGTCGTAATATCCGGATATTTGACCGCTGCCAGAGAGGAGGTAGACCCGATTGAAGTATTTTGTACCATCCAGCCCTCTGCGATAGGCAGGACAGCCGAAAATGAGTGTTGAGGCTGCTTCTGACGCTATTTCAATGACTTGGGTGGAAAATGGCAGACCTTCCTGAAAGAAAAAAGGCATAGCGGTTTCCGGCCAGACCGTAAGGTCGGGTTTGAAACCGGATGTGGAACGCGTAAGTCTCTGGTAGGTATGAATGGTCTCTTCCTGAAAGGTCGGTTCCCACTTCAAGGATTGGTCGATGTTGCCCTGTATGACGGACACCTTGATGGTCTTTTTTGCGGTGGATGTGTCGGGGACTTCTCCCAAACGGTATTGTCCATAGATCAGGGTGGACAGTAACAGGACTGTGAACCCCAGTACTTCCCATCCCAGGCGCTTCTTGACATCTGAAGTTTTATAAGAAAAAAAACGGTAGATCAGGGCGTTTGAAAGGATGATCAGAAAGGATATTCCGTATACACCCAGCAGGTCGGCGATCTGAATTAGACCGAGGTGATTGAACTGGGTGTGTCCAACTAAGCACCAGGGAAAGCCGGTCAGGGCGGTCCCTCTGATGAGTTCTAATGAAATCCACAGGCTCGGGATAAGAAGAAACAGAAAACGGGAGTCTTTGAAAAGGTGAATCAGGTATGAAAACAGGGCCGGGTACAGAGAAAGATAGAGGCAGAATAGAATCAATACACTGACGCTTACTGAAAAGTGAAGATAGCCGTAGTTATGGATGGTAGGAACGATCCAGTAAAGGAGAGTCAAGAAGTGAGTCAGTCCGGAGATAAATCCTAAAAAAAAGACACGAGAGGAAGATTCATCTTCAATGCTCTTTAACAAAGGAACCAAGGCAAACCATGCCATCCAGTCAAGCTGGAGAGGAGCAAAAGAAGCGGTCAGGGCTAGTCCTGACAGTATGGCAAGTATCTTCTTTGGAGGGGTTGTGGCGGTCATTTCTTTGATGTCGGATGATCCTATAGGGGAATTCGTCAAAAGGTTGTTAAAAGGGTCAGCGTGAGTCTCTTGCTTCAGCAAAATGTGTGACAGGGGTTTGGGGGACAATGAGGAGTTTGTGGATCCTTCTCTGATCAGCAGATTTTACAGTGATATCAAGATGTTCAAACATGATCTTCTCACCCACATCCGGAATTCTACCCAGAAGGTGGATAATAAACCCGCCCACGGATTCAAAGCCTCCCTCAGGAAGCTTAATGCTAAAATGCTCTTCCAGTTTTTCGATCTCCAAGCGGGCATCCACAAGAACGGAATTGTCATTGAGGACATTGAGTAGCGAGGGTTCATCGTCATGTTCATCCAGGATTTCGCCCACAATCTCTTCCAAGATGTCTTCCACGGTAATGATGCCTGCAGTGCCGCCATATTCATCAGTCACGATGGCGAGATGCGTCTTACTGTCTCTCAGGTTTTTTAAGAGTTCACTAACCATTTGGTTTTCTGGTACAAAAAAGGGCTTTCTTAAGATCTTGGGCGGAATTGTGGCACTCGGATCTTCACCCCATAGCTTGAGAAGATCCTTGGCATTGAGG
>CAZFMX010000022.1:0-40708 GCA_964520425.1 uncultured Desulfobacteraceae bacterium | reverse complement strand
CGGCGACTTATTCATTGACATACAAGTCGGACTCATACATTGACAGCACAAAAAGCGAATTCTTATCAGCTAATAACTAGTATTATATTGACATTTTTTCTTCGAAAACCTAATATTCCAAAAAAACTTCCAATTCCATCTGATCTAATATTAATATTCTATACAATCCGAATCCGCCAATTCCTTTCACATTACTGTTCATTCCATCATCATCTATTGTTATGAATTCGTTAACTCATGGTAATTTGGCAACATCTATAGTCCAATAAAACTCGTGATTTTCTCAAGTAGTAGCAACATTAAAAACAATTAATATGAAAAAACCGTAAAACCTTTTTACAATAATCGAATTGTTGGCGACCTTGAGGAACAGCCAATAAACGAGAAATAATTCTCACTACTCACTAATTGGACGACAGACTAGATTATCTAGAGGGCTCGAAATGAAATTGGCAATGATCTTGGTGACTTGGATTGTCACTATCGTTTGGCCACTAGTCGATGATCTTTTTATATCCTTTAGAGAAAACAACTCACTAGACTACTGTCCAGTCTCAGTGATATAGCAGAAAGGGCGTGTAATGAAGCCGTCGAGATTAGCATCGGCGATAAGTTAAAAGTGACAATCGATGAAAGGAACAAGAAAGTCAAACAAGAATCCAAACGCTATAAGTCCGTGGGAAACCCAGATAACTTTCATTAAATTTGAATTAAATTATACATTTCAAGGGTATTTATTGGTTCATTTATGAGGCTAATGGCTTAAGGAAAGCAGTTAATTAGTTTTTCCAATCATTAGACCAAAAGGAGAGGGCAAATGACAGATTTCAATAATAATTCACGGATTAGACGTTTATTGGTTATACCAGCAATAATTGCTCTGGGTATATTAATAATTTTAGCAACAGGTCCCAAACCTCCGCCAGTTTCAAATCCACCTGTGTGGAGTAAAAGCACAATTAATGCTCCTTCTACAATGACCGGGATAATCAATGATGTAATTACAGCAGGTCCTGGATACGTTGCAGTAGGGGGTGCTGTGCTACCAGGAGCAGATTACAGCCATGGTACTGTTTGGTATTCCTCAAATGGGGTGACTTGGGACACAGTTCCCCATGATGACTCCGTCTTCGGTACTTACCAATCAACCATTACTGCTGTGACAGAAGGTGGTCCAGGCCTCGTTGCTGTTGGTAGTATCAGCGAAATGAATAAAGGCATTGTTGCATGGTCATCCACGAACGGGACAGAGTGGACATTGGCTGGCCCCATTGTTCCTCTTGATGGTTCAGGCTTTGGGTGTATGAACTGTGAAGTCACCGACATTATCGCTACTCCCTCAGGCTTATTTGCTGCTGGCTCCAAATATATGACTGACGAACACACTACTGGCTTCACTTCTCGTGCGGCCGTATGGAAATCAACGAGCGGAGATGCTTCGACCTGGTCTGAAATCTTCGTAGAATCTGCGACACCGTCCACCACATATCCTCAACGCGAACGCAGTTCTAGGATCAATGCACTTATAGAAACCAATGACTATATTGCTGAGAATGATGGTCCAAGATATGTTGCTGTTGGAAGATACGATGCCATTACAGATTACTTGGACTTTGATAGTGCGATTTGGCTTTCATCGGATGGAGCTGCTTGGCAGATGCTGCCACCATACGACCCAGTGTTCGCATTAAAGAGAGAAAATGGAGTGAATGATGGGTGGCAGGAGCTACTAGATGTAATGATTATCGGAAAAGCAATTTATGTTGGGGGCACCGACTGGATGTACTCGATTGGAAATGAATCCATGATTTGGAAATCCTTGGATAAAGGGGCTTCGTGGGAGAGGCTAACCACGACTAATCCCGAAAATAAACCTTACTTTGGTGGCTCTCACGAAGTTCGAGGTCTCAAACATATCAACGCCTTCGGATTCAATGAACTAGCGGTTGGAAAGGGCTGGTCTGATGGTGATCATCACATCTATGACAGTTATGCTATTATCTGGCGCGGTGCTACAGGTTATCCGAGATGGAGAATGATGACAGAAGGAACAAGTTTCCCAGCCTACGCCGCCGGGCAAGTAATCAACGCCGGGACGGATGGTGAAGGTGAAAATGTAATCATCGTAGTTGGAAGGGAACATGATAGAACTCCTGGTATCTGGCGATATGCTCCCAGCGAATAGTAAATATTATATTTATCATATGTCGGATCGCCTACCATTTTCGGTTATAGGATTTCTAGATCATTTGTGGCAATGGCATTGTTGTTCTTTTTGTTCGTTAGACGAATTAAAGGAGAGAACCATGAATAAGTCAAGGACCATTTTTCTTGTTTTGACATTCGTTTTTTAAGCGTCGGCTGCAAACTTAAGGTTCAAGACCTTACACCCTTGGAACAGCCTGCATGGGCTAATAGTGGATTTCTGTTGGACAAGACAGAAGCTTTCTATTATCCACAATCTACACTCGACGAAATTAATGACGCTAACAAGGAATTGTCTCACTGGTTTTTCATTGAGACGAAGCCGTAAAATGTTACCAACATCACATGTACTGTAACCATCAATGGCACAGAGCACCAAATGCGGGAGTACACTGGGTCCAGCGGCAAAGGCCTGTGAGTATACCATACGGACAACATGTGCAACAGTGAGTACAGTTATCACTATCGCATTAGATACAAAAGGGGCTTATATGGGTATTCGACTAAAAGGATAGACTCAAATGATACTCCTTTGAAAACGGAAGTCGTTGAGTTTGGAAGCGCGACCTGGTTTGAAAGGGGTGGCAGACCATCGTCTAATCGTGTTGGAGAGGTGAAATTTCTTCCAGAATCAGCAATTCCGAATTATAATCCCCGCGAGAAACAGATATTTATACAGCGTCTAATACCCGGCGACAATCCTCATAGGATATCCGCTGTAGGACTTCTCTATGACGAAACAAAGTTTGAGATTTTTGATAGACCTCCGACTACCCAGGAACTCTCATGTGGCGATTATGCTGTAGTTGGAGTTCGATGGAATCTCACACCGGGAGACTTGTACGATAATTCCACATTGGTGCTTATTTATCAGATTTTTCACGATGGCAGATGGGTGGACTCAACTCCAGAATTCAAGATTACTTTAAAAGGGCGACCCTATCAGCCACCACCATAATAGCACTCGGGAACATTATGTCATTTTACGCTATGCTCCACCCAAACCTGTGATGGCTAACGTTATCGTTGGATATTACATCCAGTAGTCCAAAGGAAATGTGATGACTCCAGAGTTTCGACTACGTACGTATGATGGACTCCGGAACGCTGCTGCGAAGAATCGATCCCGCTGAGGGTGTCGGCGGGTTATTACAAATTAGGGTAGTCTTTACTTGGGCAAAGTGAAGATTACAGAATCATAATGGTGTCACCCATTAAAAGGCGCCTGTCAAGAGTAAAGGCGTATCCATAGCAAGGAAATTTTCTCGCTCACAGGTGTATATTGCTCTACAATATCGTTACCGTTGCCGCTATTTCATATGTTTATCGATGTCGATCTTGCTGCACCAGTCACCCATCAGGATCTAGGGCATTTTGTAGAGAACCCCTACCGCCTAAGGCGGCCCAGAAAATCTTCGGTACCATACCGTGCCCAATCGATTGTTACAAATCTTATGGTTATGAACAAATCCCTCGTGGTTCACGCTATGGGCAGTAAGAATGTTGTCAGAACGATCATTCATGAATGGGAGGAGCTGCCAATCAAGTCTTGTGGTTTTTCCAACCCCATTTCTAGATCTGCCTTCCATTCATGCAAAGAGTTTCTCATGGCTGAAAGGGACTTGAGCCTTCATGACCCAGTAGGCGGCCCGAGCCAATTTATGAGCCAGGGTATTATGAGCCACCATTCTGTTCGTTTTCAGTGTTTTTTTTTGTGTAGTATCTTTTGGCATAGGGATCATAGCGTTTTGATAGCTCAGCAGCTTCGGAGAAAGCCCAAGCAAGGTACTTGTTTCCGTTCTTTTTGTTCCCCTTGCCCTTTGATTTGCCGTTGCTGCTCCATTGGGTTGTCACTTTTCTACAGTAAGACACATAATGTCCTACTTTGGAAAAGCGGCTTATGGGACCTGTTTCCAGCATGATGGTTAACCCTAAGATTTTGCCCACGCCAGGCAGAGTCAGCAAAAACTCATACGGCGGTTTTATTTGGATTTTGCTTTCTACTACTTTCCCAATGTCCAAAATCTGGCGTGTCAAAAAATCAGGGGAAACCGGCGAAAAGAGTACCTCCTGAAAGGAGTGAAGTATGAAGATAAAGGTATCGATCGTGTTGTTGGTAGCTGGCCTAATTAGTGCAATGATGCTGGTTCGAAGGTGCGACTGCCCCATGGTCGCCTCTCACCCTCTTGGTGAGTGGGTGTCGATCGGACCGGACGGAATAGTTGGATCTATCTATGATCCACCCGATAGTGGAAGAGCAACTGTCATTGCGGTGAATCCCCTGAATAAGAGTGACGTTTGGCTAGGGACTGCTACAGGGGGAGTATGGCACTCTTCGAACATCAACGATATTGACTACCAATGGGAGAACATGACGGACTTGGCCCCATGGCTATCTATCGGCTCACTCCTTCTGGAGAACTGTAACAACGAGAGATGCAACACTGTGTGGATAGGTACTGGTGAGAACAACATACGGCGCGACACCTATTATGGGAAGGGACTCTACAAGTTAATCTGGAACGAATCCGAGGGTGAATATGTCCTCGGTCTTGTCGGTAATTCAGACGAACTCTTTATGTACGGGAGTATAATTGACATTGTAAGGGTGGGGCAGACGATCTACATTGCCGTGTCTAAAGGCAAGAGTGCGTCAGGGTCAACTACCATTGTAACAGCTCCGACGCCGGAGGCCGAATACGGTGTTCACCGGTCAAATGATGAAGGGCAAACGTGGACGAAGGTGGGTGAAAATCCTGGTAACTCACTACCTTCCGATATGGAGGTACAGGGAACGACGCTGCTCGTGGGATTCCACGGTGAAGGGATCTTCCGACTTGCGGTTGGTGATGTATGGTGCCCGTTTGGACCAACACAAACCACCGTGTCGAGTTGCCCGAACGTCTCAAACGTGCTTCCAAACCCCGCGACAGTCGAGTTTGACCACGTTGAAACCGCCGTCTCCCCAGCTGACCAGGATGTAATCTATGCAGCCTACGGCCGCTGCCCGTCGGAGACTTACGTTGGGGGAGAGAACCCGCTGTTCTTTAATTCCATAGATGGAGGAACGACGTGGCATGCGGCAGAAAATACCGAGTACATCAGAACCTATTCACGATACACCCACATGCTCGAATGTCATCCAACGGATGTCAATAAGATTTACTATGGAGGTTTGGAGCTTTGGTTCTCTAACGATTACGGAAACGGTTTCGTTAAACTAGATGCAAACATTCACCTTGACATACAAACGATGTGCTTTCCTGACAATTCCGATCCTCTTTTCCAATATATCGCCAGTGATGGGGGCTTCTATAAAAAATATCATCCCAATTCCGGGATGTATGTGGTGGACCCACTGAACCAGGGGCTTCAGACTGTGCAGTTTTACTCCATCTCAAGCAGCAGCTGGGAAGGACCAACCGAAGTTCTTGCAGGCACTCAGGATAATGGGACACTATTTTTCACCGGTAGCCCCTTATGGCAGTTTGTCCTTGATGGTGACGGAGGCGACTGTATGATTGCTAGGGATGATTTGTATTACGCTTCATTATATGATGTGTCTCCTCGTCGGGCTTTAAGCCTCACTCCGAGTCTCGCCACGTTTGTGGTTTTCGCGACAGGTATTGACAGCTCAGATCCATACCTGTTCTTTCCTCCATTCATAATGCACCCGCAAACCCTTGAGTTATACTTTGGGACCAACAGGCTTTACTGGAGAGCGAGTGACGGGGCCACGTGGGAGGCCATCAGCCCGGAATTCGACATCTCGCCAGACATCCTGCCTGAGATTGAACGCCGTAACGCGATATCTGCTGTAGCTGTCTCCAGATCGAACCCACAGGTCGTGTACCTCTCGCTTCACAATGGAGATGTGTAGGTAAGTAGCGACCTTGGTGGATGTATAGACCTGTCTTGCTGGACGCAAGTAGGCGGTGAGGGAATCTCCAGTGGTCTTCCGGTTAGTACCCCAACGCACATGGAAGTGGATCCCCTGGACCATAGAATAGCCTACATTTGTTATTCGGGATTCAACGATTTCCCGAAGGTATGGCGTACCAATGATAAAGGAGCTTCCTGGGAGCCGTTCGACGATGGATTGCCAAGTAACGTTCCAGTCAAGGTGATTCGAGTCAAGCCCGATGAACCTCACATCCTTTACCTTGGCACTGACCAGGGCATGTATCGTCGGAATCTTCGTGGAGTATTTGAGGCATTCTGCATTCACTTCGGGACCGGCTGGCTACCATATGGTCCCGCGCTCGGGATGCCGAATGTTCCCGTGTATGATATCAGCTTCGACTTAGTGAATCAAGTCGTCTATGCGGCCACGCATGGACGTGGAGCTTTCATGCTGAGCTATCATCCAATGGTCTATCAACATATAGTGTTCAATTCTAGAGGATATGCCGGTAGTTATGTGTTTGGACACGCGTTCACGAAAGCAAAAATGTCGGCTATCGAGATTTCGCTCCTTGACAGTTTGGGACAAACCCTATCACGGCACGAATCCGATGCTAGGGGGGGTAAGTTGATGGTAGACGAAAAGGGGCGGTTGATTGCTTTGAACGAAAAGTATTACGGTAAGACGGAAATGATTTCGATTGACGAAGGTGTCGTCAAAGATACGTTGGTCCGGTCAGGCCCAGGTGAAACATCGAAAAACGCCAGGCAGATAAGAGTATCGTGTGATGGGTACCAAATTACCATTCCTTTCAGGAGGGAAAGATCGCTCGACCGCAATCCACCGAGTAGCCTTCTTAGCATTCGCAGGTTGACAGATAAGTCAGTTGCTCGCTTGTATGTAAAACCAACGGCCTTCCCATCACTCGATTCAGGCGGTGGTGAAACTAGATTTGAAGTTATCGAAATTGGGGCTTATGACAGCGATTACGAAGCACTAAGATCAGGTGTAGATAAATTCAACCGACGAAAAGACGGTTATCATGCCAAGATAAGAGAAGCTAAGGAAGAAGAACATGAGGTTGAAGACATAGGATCGAAGCGCGAATTCCTTATGTTTAATAATCCTGATGTTCGGGCAAAGCAAATTTTTACGGAGGTCAGAGCGAACCCCGGCGAAGCGATGGGTGTACAGATTGGGATAGAGTCGATCGGTCTGCCACTGAAAAGCGAGATAGCACAGGTCAGAATAGAGATTCTCACATCAAAGGGGGGTGCCAAAGGCGGGAGTGTTACACTTGTTCAACGTAGCCCCGTTGGGTTGAGCCGAGTAACTGTTCAGACCAAAAAAGGAGCAAAGGCCAGTGAGATCGCCGAAAGAATTGTGGCGAAACTGTTTGATCCGACAAAGTACGGACATAGACGAGAAACGACTACCTTTGACCAGCGGGTAGATAAAAACAGCATAGTGACATCATCAGCCATCGGTTTGATAATTGAGGTAGACGATCCAGGAATCGGGGTGTGGATTAGACCAGAATAGAATGGGTAATGATCAGCTGGTTAGCAGAGGGGATTTCGTGTCCTTGTCAATGGATGAATCACCCGTCCAATGATCACCACCCAAAGCCACCGGGTCGCCAAAGATTTCCCAATGAGAAAAGAGGAAAGACATTAAAATATAAAGTTTCTTGATATTTTGATGAGGCATGACGCCTTTAAGTTTTACACTTTTGCTGGATCGAACTCATAAAGCCCCAACTCATCTTATTATGTCAACTCCAGATACCTTCTGGATACAACAGTCGTGTCCAAACCTTTGATAAGAGAATACTGTCACTAATACCATCTCAAATAAATAGGGACAATCCTATATTGACCCTGTCAAGAAGAAAAACGAATATACTAATTTGATGTGATATCAGCCACTTCTGAATTGGCAAATATTTCGGACATACCAGTAGCGCAAGCTATTTCTATATTTATAGCCTTTTGATGCGGCGAGTCTCTCATTTTTTGCGAACTTTGTACCTAATCGTTACATATACAGCATACTACACTATGGCAGTCACTAATAATCCTTTATCCAAGTTTCAAAGTTCAATGAGAGGCCCTGATCTATCCCTCACGAGGTCTATGTTAGCCTCAACGTCCTTGAACGGGCTCTCTCGCCAAAGGTATTTGATTTATTCATTTTTCTTCTTAATAGGGTACTACTATTTTTTGAAGATAGTAATTCAATTTTTCCTATGCTAATCTATCAAATTTCTATTTCGATGTTTTAATATATAACGCTGTTAACTTATAAACTTGACATCATCCGTAAAAAGAGAGACGACCTTAAAATATAGAGTTTCTTGATATTGTAATGAAGCGTGACGCCTTTAAGTTTTTCACTTTTGCTGGATCGACTCGTAAAGCCCCAACTCATCATACTATGTCCACTCCAGATACCTTCTGGATACCATAGTCGAACCAAAACCTTTGATAAGAGAATAATGTCTCTAATACTATCTTAACCAGGTTAGGATAGTAATAGAATTGTTGAATTTTTCGGGATTCAATGATAATGCACGTATTGTTGCCTGGAATCTGGATGACTTTTGGCTAGGCTAGTTTATACATTAGAAGGATTGATGGTTACTTTATATAATCGAGAGGAAAGACATCGGCAATTGTGCTAGAATATTCCAGATATATGCAATCAAAGCTGCTCATTCTTCTTTGAAACAATTACTAAGTTGCCTTCACTGATAGTGGAACAGATAGTGAGGCAAGGAAATCCCTCAACTTCTCTGCATGTTGTCTTTCCGTTTTTACCAATTCTTGAATATGCATTTTTCTCCAGGCATCGGGAAAAGTTTTTTCAAAGGAGAGATAGAAATCAGCGGTCATCTCTTCGTTATTTATGGCGTATTTGACTACTTCTTCCTCAGTAGCATCCGGGAGCAGTGGATTCGAAAACAGGCCTCTATCCCTCAACTCTCTGATAAGTGTATCCAGAGACTCGTTATCAGCAGGTCGAGGTAGCCATTGAGACAGAGTTTTTTCAAATAATCGCTTGTGAGTAGTCTCGTCATTGGCTAACTTTTGCCACATTTTTCTTGCCTTATCATCCGACGCTTTCCCAGCGAGCATATTATAGAAATTCTTCCCTTCTTCTTCTAATAGAATAGCCACTTGAAACAAATGTCGCATAGGAATTTTTTCATCGATTCTATGATCACGGAAAAACATATCATCGTTTGGTAAGCCTTCAAGCCAGTTGGATTTAAGTCTGAAAAGAGAATACAAAACAAAAACACTAAAGATTATTCCCAATCCATAGATGAAAATGTCATAAAAAGGAGAATCCACTTTATAGATTATCTCTTTGAGGATCAGAGTAGAAAAGGAAAGTAAAGTTGCAGTGAGTAATAGGATGTCCCAACGTTTTTTAGCTCTTCTCATAAATGGATAAAAGATGACAACCCACCCTAGAGGTATGATAATTGCGAATACCAATGGGAATAAGTCCATAGCATCCCCTCCTTTCGATACCAAATTGGTTCTCGCTTTTCTAGATGATAATGTTTGAATTTGTGATTCTCCAAGCTCCATTCAGAGGATCAAGAATAATGTCTCATCGTTTTCTACTTCAAAGAATCAGGTGTGCACGAGTGATAGAAAAATAAATAAGAAGGACGTATAAGACCTATACCCGTTTGTATTCTCAAGACCGCCTAATCAATTGATGAAAATTGCCTTTCGTAGAACTCTCTTGCTATAACCTGTTTTTTATACATATAGGAAAGGAGTTCCTCAAAATTATCTAGAACAAGGTTTACAACAGCAGTATCCAAAAGGTCACGATCAGAAAATTGTTTAAGAATTCGGATTATCTCTTGTTTTGACATGCCCTTTCTGTAAGGCCTATCTTCTGCCAGCGCAGTAAATATATCCGCGACCATCATTATTCGTGCCCCAGTGTTCAGCTCAGGAGCTGTGCAATGAAAGGGATATCCCGAACCATCAAGCTTTTCGTGATGATAAGCAGCCCATTCTGCAATCTGCTGAAGACCACCGATCGTGTTAATCACAGAATATGTATAGTATGTGTGTGATTTCATGATGGCCATCTCTTTTTTGGTCAGTTTTCCAGGTTTTTCAAGAATGCTGTTGGGTATTGCCAGTTTCCCGAGATCATGCAAATTACCGGCAACTTCCATAAGCTTTGTCTCGGTTTCCGTCAGACCAAAAAGTTTTGTCAGCATAGCGGCTGATGCAGCAACTCCTGAGGAATGGGTTGAGGTAAAACGAGAACGGAAGTCTATTATATTCCGAAAGAGTTCGGAAATCTGCGCTATATCTGTAAGGTCTATTTCAACTCTCCTGAAAGGGCCTTCGTGTAGAAGAAGAGAATAAAGCCTGGGAGACACGATGTCTAACCAAAACTCTTCGCGATTGGAGATTTCGCTAAAAAGGTCCACAATCTCTGGATGAAAAAGTGATCCTGACAAAGACCTCAAGTTGTTGATTATATCTTCATTCTGATGAAGAATGTAATGATCCCGTCTTATCTGCCTTTCGAGATAATCAGAGAAGAATAGCAACTGTGAGTCAAAAACGAGAGGCGTTTCAATGGGCTCTTCCCAATGTTGCCATTCTCTATGATGAAAACGCACTATCTTCGAAGAGTCTTTCAGCCATGGTAAGCTATTGAAGAGGACCTCTCCACGGATGCTATGTTCTTCGGTGTCTTCTACCTCATACTTGAGAAGAGCGATTTTTTCTTCGATTGAAAAAGCGCCGATATCATGCAGCAGTGCTGCCATGAAGTTTCGTTCCAAACGTTCAGTGGAAATTCCTCTAATCCTTCCCAGCTCCCACACAATAAAAGCAGTTCTTTGTTGGTGTTGAGTTAAATCAGGGCTTGCCAAATCCATGGCATCGGAGAGTGAAAGAAGAAGATTGCCTAAGTTGACACTGATATGTCGTAACATATTGCGTTCCTGATCTATTAGTCTTTCATATCTCCGGGAGGCACGGTGACGTCAAGAATTCACCGCAGCCATTACACCTTAGGCAGATAACTCATCAGATCATTGAAATCATCGGAAATGTATCTAGCCAAGTTTCTAAGCACTCCCATTATCTGTCTTGCGCAACAAGCTATTGGTCGTCTCCCTCATCTGTTTGTCAAAATCAGACCAGACATTTACCTTTCCATGGACAATGAAAAAAGCGTGCCATATTGCACTGCTGGATTTTATTATTTAAATTCAGTTGGTTATTGAAAACTAGTACTCCCATAAACTGCTGTGATGTCTCCCGTTAAATAGTAATGTTCCTGTGAGGCAGGAATGATTCCTATCTGAGAGGAATTTGTTCCCAAACCTTTTTCACTCGGTCAATTGGGCAAACCCTGGTTTTAACTTCGAAATACGTTTTTTTGGAAAGGGCTTAGATAAGGATTGCTATGCGATGATGGGGAGAATACATCCAATCGATCTGCAATTTAACTCGGACTACTTCAAAAGCGGTTAGGCACTTCCAATAATCTGGTTTATTGTGCCGCTGAATATTCTATATAGTAGACTTTCTTTTTTGCTTCATCTTATTCGAAGAAAAAAAAGAGGAGTACTGAAATCTATCGAAATTCAATAATTATCCTATTCATGAATCCGGATTAATCCACTCAAGTCAACAATAACAGACACAATCGTCAGTGCCACCGCAAGGTTTTATGGACACTGGATCGGAGGCAAAACCTGCGATATGTGCTATGGATCACAACCTCACCCAAACGTGTGATATGAGAATACTGTACGTAACAAGACCTGTTTTTCTTCCAGCCGAGCTGAAGCAATGCCTTTCCCATCTAGATAAATCGTGAAAGGAAATGAGGCTCATGAATGAATTCACCATCTTGGAATTCACATTTGGTGATTTCCAGAAATAGTCTCGAATGACGCCAATATTATTGCTGATATTGCTTTTTAGAATCCCTTGTCATGTTTTTTATGCAATGATAGGGTTAATTGAGAATAAGTTTTCAATGAGGAGCAATCAACGTGTTTGGTAACTTCAATGTTGTAAAAGGTGAGGATGCTGCAGATCCAAGGCGTCTAGGGTAAAGCTGTAGTCACATACCGCGAACCCTCGACAACGCAGGAGATGCGGTATCCTCGACTTTCCCGAAGGGTAAAAAACATGACAAATTGATTTGTTTGCTGCAATTCAACCCGGTTGTTTGCTGGGGAGATTGTGGGTTATCCTAAGGTCGCTGCTTTTGTTGCTTTAGAGAAATACTTGTCATGTTTTTTAATACAACCAAGGGGAGGGGAGACCATGGCGAACTTTGATTTCGATATAGGCATTATAGGAGGCGGGGCGGCAGGTCTGACAGTGGCGTCCGGTTCATCTCAGCTAGGAGCAAAGACGCTTCTTGTCGAGAAAGAGAAGGAACTAGGGGGTGATTGCCTGCATTATGGATGTGTCCCAAGTAAGACGCTTATCAAGACCGCCCATGTCTATCATCTCATGAAGAATGGAGAGTCGTTTGGACTCCCAGGGATTAACATACCGCCGGTAGACTACAGGGAAGTCGCAAAGAGGATTCGCTCTGTCATCAGCGTGATCCAAAAGCACGATTCGAAAGAAAGGTTCTGTTCCCTCGGAGTCAACGTAGAATCGGGTCATCCCTCTTTTGTAGATGAGCATACCATCCAATTAAACGGTAACAGGATTTCTGCGAAATACTGGGTCATCGCCACAGGATCATCTCCGGCTGTTCCTCCCATAGAGGGGCTGGACAGAATCCCCTATCTGACGAACAAAGAAATATTCTACCTCGATCACCTTCCCCGCTCTTTAGCCGTTCTGGGGGCAGGACCCATTGCCATAGAGATGGCCCAATCCTTTTCGCGGCTTGGATCAGAAGTCACAGTCGTCCAGAGAAGCGGTCAGATCCTGAGTAAAGAAGACAAAGACATGGCTGATGGGGTCATGCATGTATTGTCGGCCGAAGGCGTGGTCTTTTATACTGACGCTTCTGTCACAGGAATAAAGGATCTGAGGAACATGAAGGAACTGACCATCCAGATGGGTGATCGGGTTACCTCCGTAAAGGCCGAAGAAATACTGGTGGCCATGGGACGACGTCCAAATCTGGAAGGGCTGAACCTTGAGAATGCAGGTGTGAGTTATGACAGGAAAGGCATTCAGGTGGATCAGAGGTTACGAACAACCCAGAAGCATATTTATGCAGCGGGTGATGTCACAGGGGCCTATCAATTCACCCATGCAGCCGGTTATGAGGGGGGAATCGTGATCAGTAATGCCATCTTTCATCTCCCCAGAAAGGCAGATTATACATTTTTCCCCTGGTGCACCTATACGGACCCTGAACTTGCCAGTATCGGCGTCAATGAAAAAGGGGCCAAGAAGGCCGGCATCAAATACACTCTATGGGAAGAGTCGTTCAAGGACAACGACAGGAGTCTTGCTGAAGGTGAGAAGGCCGGAAAGATAAAGATGATCCTGGATGAAAAGGAAAGGCCTTTGGGTGTACAGATCCTCGGTCTACATGCAGGAGATCTTGTCAGTGAATGGGTGGCTGTTCTTAATGGAAAGATGAAACTATCCACGCTAGCTTCAGCAGTCCATCCATATCCCACATTGGGGGAGATCAACAAGAGAGTCGCGGGTGCCTATCTTTCGCCAAAGATCTTCTCTGATAGGATGAGGAAAGGACTCAAGCTCTTCTTCAATCTGAAGGGGAGGGCGTGTTCGGGCTAGATGCTTCCGCCGTTCCACCCTCCGCAGTCCCTGCTACGGAGGACGGGCGCCAGAGGCTGTGGCGGACAGGGGATGCTTGATACTGGATACTTGTTTCTGGATAGATGGTGTTGAAAATGAAAAGAGATCCCCATGTCCCTAACGTGTCATAATAGCTTCTATAATTATGTAAGGTAATTCTGAGACACGACACTAGAGATTGCTCATAGATATCTCTATAGATACAAAGATTCCGAACAGAACGGAATAACCCCAATAACGAAAGGAGACACGACGAGTGGAAACCTATTATAAACCGGAAGACCTGCCCAAATTCGAAGAGATCGGAAAAGAGGCCCAGGAACTGGCGACCAAGTTTTTTGACTACTATGGGGCTGTTTTTTCAGAGGGTGAATTAACAGAGCGCGAGAAATCCCTTATTGCCTTGGCCGTGGCCCACACCATACAGTGCCCTTATTGTATTGACGCGTTTACCCAGGGTTGCCTTGAGAAGGGATCAAATCTCGCTGAAATGACAGAAGCCCTTCATGTGGTAACGGCCATCAGGGGCGGGGCGTCACTTGTTCATGGTATTCAGATGAGGAATATCGCGGAAAAGCTCTCTATGTAGATAGACAAGACTTCTCCCAAATACTTGAAAAGTCTCTGCCGGATCATTATCTTGGGATAATGACTGATGTTGGTTAAGCAAGGAGTTGAGCTTCAGGTATGAACTGTAGCTGAGAGACATTCGATGAACCAATCTACTCTTCTTAATGAAAACGATTATTCCCGGCTTAAGGGATTCCCTAGAGTAGAGTCCTTTCTTTCAACTCTATCTCAACATGGTCTTATCCTCGAGAGGGGAGAGACAAAGACCCTCCAGGTCAATATGGGCCTTCTCTGTAACCAGATTTGTCGCCATTGTCATCTTGATGCAGGTCCCGGTCGCAAAGAGATCATGGGCTTAGAGACCGTTCATCAAGTGCTCGACTATGTCGAAAAGAATGGTTTTGAAACCGTAGATATTACGGGAGGCGCGCCCGAACTGAATGAACACCTCCCGTTTTTGATTGAGAGACTCTATCCTCTGGTTCCACGGATTCTGGTACGATCCAATCTCAGTGCCCTCAATGATGGGACAAGGGATCATCTCTTTGATATATTCGAAGAGTATAAAGTTGTCGTGGTCGCTTCATTTCCGTCTTATAACGAGGCTCAGACCGAATCCCAGCGGGGAGAAGGTGTATTCCATAAAAGTATCGTCACTTTGAAACGCCTGAATGATCTTGGGTATGGTCTCGAGTCTTCAGGACTGGAACTCAACCTTGTTTCCAATCCCACAGGGGCTTTTCTCCCTCCGGATCAGTCCAAGATCGAGGCCAGACTCCGTCAGGTGATAGAGAAGAAATATGATATCTATTTCACGAATCTCTTCAATTTCGCCAACGTGCCTTTGGGCCGATTCCGTGCTTGGCTCATCCAGACAGGAAATATTGAACCATACATCAACAAACTTGTTTCCGGGTTCAACCCTTGTGCCGTTGAGAGTCTCATGTGCAGGACCCTTATCTCAGTCTCGTGGGACGGATTCATGTATGACTGTGATTTCAACCTGGCTCGGGATGTTCCCTTTGGAAGGCAAAAGACCCATATTACCGAAATGAGCGGACCCCCAAAACCGGGGAGTCGCATCGCTGTAGGGGATCACTGTTACACCTGTACGGCAGGTGCCGGATTCACATGAGGCGGAGCAATTTCATCCTGAGTACAGGATCTCAACTCTATAAGGAAAGCCGATATGATTGAGACCGCGAAAACAGTGGAGAAGAGCTCTTTCAAGGCCCTGATAAAGGCCGGTGTTCTTGTTGTCTTCATCATCGTTACGATCCTTGTGGGTCGCTTCACACCGATTAAAGGATATCTTACCCCAGAGGTATTGGGTAATCTAATTGACGCGGCGGGCGTGTGGGCCCCTCTACTCTTTATCTTCATATACGCTGCCGGGGTTTGCCTTTTTTTACCGGGAACGCTCCTTACCTTCTTGGGATCCGCTGTTTTCGGCCCCTATTGGGGATTTGTATATGTGTGGGTGGGGGCCATGATTGGGGCCGGCACAGCTTTCTGGATCGGCCGCACCCTGGGAAGGGATTTCGCTTCTTCCCTGATCGGTGACAAGCTGAAGAAATATGATGATGCCATAGAACGAAACGGATTTGCCACGACCTTTTACCTTCGGCTTATTTATTTCCCCTTCACCCCCATGAACTTCGGAATGGGATTGACCAAGGTTCGGTTTCAGGACTACTTTATCGGAACCGGCCTGGGGATCGTTGTCGGGACCTTCCTGTTTACTTATTTTTTCGGAACCCTGAAAGAGGTATGGGTTTCAGGTGACTGGGGACAAATGATCTCCTTCAGGGTGTTCTTCTCCTTGACATTGTTCGTTTTCTCATTCTTTATTCCGAAGATTGTCAAAAGAATGAGGGGTGAGACATAATAAGTTGCGTCTCCGACAACTCCTTATGACGGTACTTAGGAAATCAAAATCCCATCTTGTCATTTTGTTCTGCCGCTATCCTCTTCCCGGTCATGTTAAAACCCGTCTCATCCCTGCTTTGGGGCCGGTGGGCGCCGCAAATCTTCACCGTGAATTCACAGAGACCATTCTGAATAACCTTATTCGAGCCCGTGTCCAAATGGGATTTGACATACGGATCCGATTCGACTGTGGGTCTTCGAAGAAGATGTCACGGTGGTTGGGGGCGGAACATACTTATGAAGAACAGGGTAAAGGTGATCTGGGAAGGCGCATGTATGGGGCATTTCACGACGCGTTCCTGCAAGGCTATGAGCGTGTCATCCTCATCGGCAGTGATATCCCGGACATGAAAACCGATCATATCGGAAAGGCCTTTCACGCCCTTGAAGATAATGATCTGGTCCTTGCTCCGAGCACGGACGGAGGGTACTGGCTCGTAGGACTCAAAAAACCGGTGGATGTTTTTCAAATCACCAAATGGGGGAGTCATAACGTACTTGAACAGACCATAGTCCAAGCCAAAAGCTATGGGCTTTCTTTTCAACAGATTGAGGCTCTGTCGGATATCGACACAATGGAAGACCTGAGGAATTGGAGACCGGAATATGAAACAGGTCATCCATATCTCTCCATCATCATCCCGACCCTGAACGAGGCGGAAAATATCGATTTGACCCTGAAAAAAGCCTTGAATAAAGAGGTGGAGATCATCGTTGTGGATGGCGGAAGTCGGGACGATACGAAAAAAAGAGCAGAAGAGGGGGGCGCAAGGGTCGCCAGCAGCCCCCCCGGCCGTGCAGCTCAATTGAATAGGGGAGCAGATATGGCAAAAGGAGATGTGCTTTTTTTTCTCCACGCGGATACACATCCGCCTGATGATTTTGTGAAATGTATTTTCACGACATTAATGAATCAAGGGACCATTGCGGGGGCCTTCCGTTTTAAGACGGATCTTGATCGTCCGATGATGAAGGTGATTGAGCATGTGACGAATATGCGCTCAAGGATTTTCAACCTGCCCTACGGTGACCAGGGTCTGTTCCTCTCCAAGAAGGTGTTTGACGCTGTGGGTGGCTTTCCTGATGTGCACGTCGCGGAGGATCTCTGTTTTGTGAGACGCCTTGCCAAACATGGGAGAATTCGTATAGCGCCTGTCCCTGTAGTGACTTCCGCCCGAAGGTGGCGGCAGAAGGGGCTCGTCTATACGACCCTGATCAACTCCATTATCCTGATGGGATGTCTTTTAGGCGTACCTCCAGAGAGACTCGCTCCTTTATATGATTAGTACCAAAAGGAACACTATCTTGACCTAGAGTCTGTAATGATTAATCTATTTACCCGATATATGCCATGCTATTTCTTGACAAGTGAGCATGGGTATTCTTCGCACACAGAGCCGGATCCGATTCTTGAAGTAGTGCCGTAATTCAGAAGGTACTGGCGACACGCCGCGAATTCTCTATTATACCAGTTCTCTTTCAAGGAATGGTCAAGCAGATTCCCTATAACGAATTTATCACCATAACAATGCATACACGGCAGTATCCGGCCATCCCAATTTACTACAAGTCGCGTGAATGGCTGAAAGCATACAGGGGGGAGGCCTTCTGGTAATATAGGGAACTGTGGAGTTAACTTAAGTAGCTTTTCGACTGGCGAGTAATATTTAATCCCTTTCTTTGGCCAACCTTCAGAAAAATCGTGACTCCATTCAGTCCGGTTGTACCTGCCTTTTCTCTGAGGATCATTCAGTGAACTCCGTTTTATCTCATCAGTTTCATCCCAGATATCCATAGGCATGAAGGTGATCATAATCTTGAGATTCTTTGCGGTAATCCGCGCAGCATCTATTTCGTACTCATTGTGTTTATGTACGAGAAACTGCCAGTGTATTACCGGGGTGTAGGAAGCAAGCCTCTCTTTTGCTTCGCAAAGGCGCTGTAGATTAGACATGGCTAGGTTGTAGCTTCCTTTTTTTCGATACAAGGAGTAGGTGTCTTCAGAAGTCCCATCAATAGATGCGCTTATCTTCCACAGGCCGCTTTTGACTATCTTTTCGCAAAATTCATCAGAGAATTCGAAAACACAGAAATTCGAGTCGACCTTGGAACGCAAGCCATACTTGGACATGTAGCAGATCATATCCAGGAAATGAGGGTTTAAGAATGGTTCTCCCCAGTTCATCATTTCATAGCAAAACACACTGCACTTGAGCTTATCAATTATGGTTTTGAAGGTGTCCAATGTCATCGTCCCCTTCTTCATGCCCTTCCGTTTTACACCCGTGGGACAAAAAGGGCACTCAAGGTTGCAGGTGTTACCAGTTTCGATGACGCACTCGATTGGAAAAGGCGGCATAGCCCAGTCAATCTCAGTCTTTTTTTTGATTATTGAAAACCAGTTCATGATTTTGAGGACAAAGTGCCCTACACTCTCTATATCGACGAAAATATGGAACCTATTGGAGTTTCCTCTCTGCGATCACAAGATTGAAATCGGAATCGATAACAGCATCGTCATACAAGATCTTTTTAAACATACAAATAGGTTCCAGGACAAATCTGTCCTTTAAATCGTCATCATTAAAATTGTGAATGCAGCCCCGAAACAGCTCGTACAGGATTGAGCGGCATATGGGTATAACTCTTATCACATTCAGATGTGTTGACATCACCTTAAAAATGTCTGCTGTGCGAACCCCTTCGCTTGGATCATGCTTTATTTGAATCAGTCTCTATTCCCCGGCATCAAGCAGAGAGTTGATAAAACACCCGCCGTTCGATCCACTACCACTACCGCCGCTGGAACCGCCACCGGTCGATCCTCCGGAACCGCCATCACCGCCACCCTCATCTGCCGAATTTCCGATGAATGTGCAATTGGTGAGGGTGGGAGATGAAAAGGCATTGTACATGCCGCCACCACTCCTAACCGCCGAGTTGCCGATGAATGTGCAGTTTGTAAGTGCAGGGGACGATGAATCATTGTACATTCCGCCGCCTTTACGATGGGAGTAAGAGCCGTCTCCCATACCTCAGGTGATGGTTAATCCATCTAGAACGGCAGTGTTGTCAAGATCTGTTCCTTCCGGATGATAGAACACGTGAAAGCAGTTATCTGAAGAATCTCCCTCGATTCCGATATCCCCGCTGAGAATGGTCTCGTTGATCTCAACATCACGTTCATCGAGGGAAGTTTCGGTGCCAGTAAAGCCGCCATAAACCGTGACGCCGTTCTTGAGGGAGAAATGTTTTTCCCTCTCCTCACTGCCCCCATTGGGCCATGATGTCGGTTTGTAGGTTCCCGCTGCCATCCATATCTCGTCCCCAGGAGCAGCCGCGTCTATGGCCGGCTGCAAATCGACATAGGCATCATTCCATGAGGTCCCGTTATTGGCGCCCGTGGCGCCTAAATCGACATAAATAGTTTCCGCATAACCGAAGGCAACCGATAAAATAAAGAAGAAAACCAAAATCAAAACTGTAGAGCCGATATTACGGCTCAAGTCAGAATGATTCATTTTCCTCTCCTCTTTGCGAAGGTGTGCAAGCAAGTCCTTCTCCCAACGAGCTTGGAGAAAGCGGCTAAGGATTTCCAGGAAAAGTCGGCGGAATTTTCGACAAGGGATTGTTCTATTCAGAGAGAATCTTTTTTTTCTCTCTGATCTGCACTGGGCTTGAGTATGCTTATAGTATAGAGGCTGTCATCTGATGCGATCGGTGACGATTTTAAACCAATTAAATGCTTTCCACTGCAAGATAGATGCCATTGGCGTTATGTCTGAACAGGACCATATAAATCCCTTGGTTTGTTCTTTTGCAGAGGGGGCCAAATAATACATCTTCAAAACTCGCGAGTATATCCCAACACTATGTAAAGAAGAAAAATTCTATTATAATAGTATATTCAGCCACTGGGGCATGGAGTCATATGCCGTTTCCGGAATTATGTTTCGATGATGAGCTGTTACTCATCAAAGAAAGCATTAACCCAAAGATAGACTTTAATGGTCATCAAGCTCCTGCTATGTGCTCTTTGATCTGGTGTATTTTGCACAGAGCTTGGCTGATTACAACCAATGGAAGAAGCACCTCGACTAATGCCCGGTGTACTCTTTTGCTTTTTTATGGTATAACTTATTAACTTCACGAGCAATATCCTTCAATTATTCGAGGCGATTACTTTGATTGAGAATGTAGAAGAAGTGCAGGTCAACGCCAAAAAGCAGGGGTTGACCCAATGGCTAAAGGACAAATTCCTCGGGAAAGAGCAGAAGGACAAGCCACCAGATACACAATCTCTTGAGGATCTATCGGATTTCAAGAGCGTTGGCCGGTACGAGATCATCGGGAAGCTTGGCCAGGGTAGTATGGGGATCGTGTATAGGGGCAGAGATCCATACATCGGTAGAGACGTCGGTATTAAGATTGCTAGACCTTCCGCCAATGTCGCGGCAAGGGGGATAGAGAGATTTCGAGAGAAATTCTTCCGCGAGGCGCAATCTGCTGGGAGGCTTCTGCATCCCAATATTGTCGCTGTTTACGATGCGGGGATGTATAAGGATTTCTACTACATCATAATAGAATATGTGGGTGGCCCAAGCCTTCGAAGACATTGCAGGAAGAATTTGCTTCCCTTCAGCAGAGTCGCGGAAGTCATGTTCATGGTCTGTAATGGTCTTGATTATGCCCACAGGATGGATATTCTCCATAGGGATATCAAACCTTCGAACATCCTGCTGACCAAATCGGGAGGCGCAAAGATAGCGGATTTCAGTATTGCCCAAATAAAATCTGAGCAGACAGTTACCAAAGGAATTGTGGGTTCGCCCAGCTATATGTCCCCTGAACAGGTCAAAGAAGAGCCCCTAGATGATAGGAGTGATATCTTCTCCTTAGGATCTGTCCTGTACGAGCTTCTTACAGGGAGACTGGCTTTTCCAGGGGATAATTACTTTTCCATCGTATACAAGATTTCCAATGAAGAGCCGGTACCCATACGAGAAATCCGCCCGGATGTCCCTGAACTTCTAGAGAGGGTCGTGAAAAAGGCCCACGCCAAGGACCGGACGGAGAGGTATCAGACGTGCATGGATCTCGCCTATGACCTGAGAGTCGCGTTAAGGGGGATCAATGGCGGGGCCAGGAATGGAAAGGTCGATGATGTGATCGGCTATGTTCTCAACGTCCCATTTTTCGAGAATTTCTCCAAAGATCAAGTCAACGAGGTTCTCAATACGGGCAATATCGTTAAGGTCACGAAAGGCAATGTGATGGTGACTGAAGGAGAGATTGACGATTCGTTTTATATCATCCTTAGCGGGAACGCCGTAGTCAGAAAAGAAGACAGAGCCATCGCGAGAATCGGTCGAGGGGAGTGTTTTGGGGAAATGTCATACCTAAGCGGGCAGGTCAGAGCCGCAACGGTATCTGCTGATACGGATTGCATCCTGTTAAAAGTCAGCGCCACACTTCTCGACAAATCTCCGGAATCCATGCAACTGCTCTTTCTCAAGAATTTCGCCCAGGCTGCCATCCGCCGCCTTTCCATAAAGATATAACCCCGACTCTGGATACTGGATGTGAGTATTTCGTATCATAGTCCAGGAGACTCATATCCAGGGTTCTGAGATAGTCCATATTGGAAATATTGAACAAGGCACTCGGGCGATGCCACAAATACAGGATGACGCAAAATCCACCATCAAATTTCCATTTGATCAGCCACGGCAGTGGATTTTGGAGCAACCCTGGGCACCAGCAAGGTGTTAGATGCAAGGCGCCAAGGAACGCCGACTGAGGCGTATAAGAATACGCCGCAAGGAGAAGCGATCAATGGCAGCGCAGCAGATGACGCTTTGATGGTGGATCAGGGATGATGCATACGACTTGTGGGCGAAAACAGGGTGTGGTATGGTTCGAATGAAAACCGGCTTTTCTGAGGTCGAATTTTCTTCAGAGAAAAGGGCAAGATGACAGCGGTGAGTTCAATGACCACAGATTCAGAGATTTTCTTAGAGCGGTTCAATACTCATTTTAGCCGAATAGATGAAGCCTTGGGCAGGGTGTTCAGCAGCCGGGTGCCCCTTATTGATAGCATAGGGAATCATTCTCTTTTGGGTGGAGGGAAGAGACTGCGACCACTCCTCTTCATTTTGACCTGCCAGGCATGCGGCTACGAAGGAGACGATCCCTATGGTTTCTCAACGATCTTCGAGTATATCCATACGGCTTCCTTGCTCCACGATGATGTGATAGACGACGGGCATATCAGAAGAAAGAAACCATCAGTCAATCATGTCTGGGGCAATTCTGCCGCAGTCTTGGGCGGTGATTTTTTGTATTCAAAATCATTTGCTATTGCCGTTGGCTCCGGCAATCTGGAGTTCTTGAGAGTATTGACCGACACGACAACGAGAATGGCTGAAGGCCAGGTCCTGGAATTGGTACATACACACAATTGGAATATGAACAAAAACGAATACATGGAAATCATTGCCTCCAAGACGGCTTCGCTGATTTCCGCTGCCTGCGCGTGCGGCGCGATTCTCTCCAATGCTGAAAGGCAGGTTGTGGACCATTTGGCTCAATTCGGATTCAACATGGGGATTGCCTTTCAGCTTGTGGATGATCTTCTGGACTATACATCCACCACGGAGGTATTTGGAAAACCGGTTGGAAAAGATCTGAGGGAGGGCAGGATTACCTTACCCCTCATCTATACCCTATCTCATCTCCAGGAGGCTGAGATTGAAAGGCTTGAGAACCTGTTCAAGAACCGCAAAGCCAGTGAAAAGGATTATGAAGAACTTCTCGCACTGGTCAAAGATAACGGGATTGTGGACAAGATCCGATCCGAAGCAAGGGAGTACGTGGAAAAGGCTGCCGATCATCTCGATTTTTTCCCTGAATCTCCGATTAGAAGGGATTTGCTCGGTCTGAATGCCTATATCATAGACAGGAGTTTTTGATAGAAAAGTGCTCAAGTACAACCCTGATTCACCATCAAGGCGTCATCTGCTGTGTTGCCTTCGATCGTTTCTTCTTGCGTCGTACTGTTTGTACGTCTCAGTCGGCGCTCCTTGGCGCCTTGCATCTAACACCTCGCTGGTGCCTAGGGATTTCCCAAGATCCATTGTTATCATTGCCAATGAAAACTGATGATGGATTTGGGTACAAGGTCTACGGTCTAAAAGACAAATGGCTAGACCCTTAAACCGTAAACCGTATCCCGTATATCTTTTACCTTACGCCTTGCGCCTTGAATCTTGTGCCTTATACTCTTACATGCAACAAATCCCTCCCTAAGATAAGTTCTCCATCAAAGGTTTTTCGGCACTCTGCGACGATATCTGTCTTCAATACCTCGGGATAGAAATGGGAAAGGAGGAGTTTCCTCACTCGGGCTTGTTTGGCGATTTTTCCGGCTAGAGAGGGGGTTAGATGCCCTTCTATCTCCGTGTTGTCCGGCAGTGCGCACTCTAGGATGAGGAGATCACTCCCTTTGGCCAAGTCTATAATCTCAGGGCAAAAACCCGTGTCTCCGGAGTAGACAAAACTCTTCCCGGACGGGTGTTCGACGCGGTAGGCAATGCTGGGATTCGAATGCTTCACTGGCTGTGAGATGATATCAAAGGCTTCGTATCCTATTCTATCCTTCCTTGCGGTCGCCAACTCCCTAATGGTCATGATTTCCGGGGGGATATTCAGCCACTTCCCATAGGCCTTCTCAAGTCCCTTGTGAAAATCCTTGAATCCCTGCGGGCCTGTTATCACAAATGGCTCTCTTTTTGCCAGATTTGGAGGGTGTCGTGTGGCAAAGAGGAAATGAACCAGATCGGCTATATGATCCGGGTGAAAATGGGTAATGAAGATATACCCAATCCGATTATAAGGAATCCCCGCCCGTGAGAGTTGACGTAGGGTTCCCGGACCTATATCAAAAAGCGCGGATTCTTTATTCGAAAGTAAGGTAAAGGAGGGAGAGGCTCTGTCAACCAGAGGAAGACCCGTCCCTGAACCTAGAATGATGATCTCCATCTTGCTCCATTCCTCCCATTTGAAGGTCTATTGACTTAGCCGGAGAAAAGGGTTCCGTATGTTATTAGAATACACAAACCAGGTGTTTTTGCAATGAGTCGGCTTCCAAGATGGGCAAAATGAGGTGCATTCAAATTTTTTACCTAAATTTTGGAAATTTGTGTTCGTTTTTTCTTGACACGTGTGAGAAATCGGTTATAAATGTAGAGCTTGTTAAAAAATGCACAAAGTCCTTGCACGAGTCTGCTTATTCATATAAAGGACATAAAAATCAATTAGTTAAATATGTTTCCGAGAATCAATACCATTGAATGCCATGATTCTCGTAAGCTTTTAACCACAAATTTGTCTGGAGAAAGGGGGTGCTAAGGGAGAAAGTACGGTTGTTTTTGAAGTCGTGTTCAATATCCTATAATTTGTTAATTCAGGAGGTATAGTAATGCCAAGTTATGTGATTACGGAAAAGTGCGATGGCTGTAAAGGGCAGGACAGGACCGCTTGCATGCACATCTGTCCCAACGACCTTATGGTCCTGGACAAAGAAGCCATGAAGGCATATAACCGCGATCCTCAGATGTGCTGGGAATGCATGTGCTGCGTTAAGCTTTGTCCCCAGCAGGCGATGGATGTCCGCGGATATGCTGATTTCGTGCCGTTGGGCGCGAGTGCCACCCCTCTGAGGGGGACGGAAGACATCATGTGGACGGTTAAATTCCGCGATGGTTCCATCAAACGGTTTAAGTTCCCCACAAGGACCACTCCGGAAGGATCAGCAGATCCGTTGGGTGGATTTGCGACTCATGATGACATTAATAGTCAGGCACTGGCAACCGAGCCGGCATCACTGGGGCTCGATGCCGTTCCTACGCCAAACTAATAGAGAAGGAGGTAAATAGATATGGCGAATTTTGAAACAGTAGAAGTGAGTACCGACCTCCTTATTCTTGGCGGAGGTTTTTCAGCGTGTGGTGCAGCCACAGAGGCCGCTTACTGGGCCAAGAAGAATGGCCTTAAGGTTGCAGTAGTCGATAAGGCTGCCATGGACAGAAGTGGCGCGGTGGCCATGGGTCTTTCAGCCATTAACCAGTATGTGGGCGTCAAAGATGGTGAGAATACGGTAGAAGACTATGTCCGTTACGTCCGTCAGGACCTGATGGGGATTTCCAGGGAAGACCTGGTTTACAACATTGCCCGTCACGTAGATTCCACGGTCCATCTTTTCGAGAAATGGGGCCTCAAGATCTGGACAGATGAAAATGGAAAGTATGTTCATGAAGGCCGCTGGCAGCTTATGATCAATGGTGAATCCTATAAGATCATCATTGCGGAGGCTGCAAAGAATGCCATTGCTGACGCAGGCGGCGAAATCTATGAGAGAGTCTTTATTGTTGATCCTTTGATGGACGGGAACAAGTGTGTTGGGGCTGTCGGTTTCAGCACCCGTGAAGAAAAATTCTATGTATTCAAGGCCAAGGCCGTCATTACCGCCCTGGGTGGCGCCGTTCACGTGTTCCGTCCCCGTTCGGTCGGTGAAGGTTTTGGACGTTCCTGGTATCCTCCATTCAACTCCGGTTCCAGCGCCTATTTCACCATCAAATCTGGTGCCGAAATGACCTGCCAGGAAGTTCGTTTCATCCCGGTTCGTTTCAAGGATGCCTACGGACCTGTGGGGGCATGGTTCCTTCTGTTTAAATCCCGCGCAATCAGTGCGGAGGGTGGAGAGTATATGGAAGTCAGGAAAGAGGAGCTTAACAACTGGGCTCCTTACGGACTGGCCAAACCCATTCCTGCCAACCTGAGAAACTACCTTGGAATGCTGGATACGGATGCGGGTCTGGGTCCCCTCTATATGGAAACGGCCGAGGCTATTCAAAACTTAGCCAATGCGTACCAGGACGACCCTAAGGCCTTTAAGAAGAAAATGAAGGAACTGGAGAGTGAGGCATGGGAAGATTTTCTCGACATGACCATTTCTCAAGCCATTCTCTGGGCGTCTTTGAACGTAAAGCCGGAGGAAAAACACTCGGAAATCGCGGCATGTGAGCCCTACTTCATCGGCTCCCACTCCGGGGCCTCAGGCGCCTGGGTCAGCGGTCCTGAAGACCTGGATACCCCCTACAAATGGGGATATGCCAACATGACCACGATCGATGGTCTGTTTGCGGTTGGTGATGCCTCTGGTGCTTCCAGCCATAAGTTCTCTTCAGGTTCTCATACGGAGGGACGTATCGCGGGGAAAGCAGCCATAAAGTATATCGTTGAAAAGGGCGCGGAACCCAATGTTGATGCAGCAGAGGTCGAAGCGTTGAAGACTAAGATCCTTGCTCCTTTGGATCTTTACGCAGCCCATAAGGACGAGACGACTGATCCTGAAATCAATATCAATTACATAGTGCCAAGACAGTTCCTGCACAGGCTCCAAAAGATTATGGATGAGTACGCAGGTGGTGTGACCGCGGCTTTCAAAACCAGCAAGGCCAATCTTGAGAGGGGCTTGGAGCTGATGGCCATCCTGAAAGAGGATTCAGACAAGCAGGCCGCTACGAATCTTCATGACCTCATGAGGGTATGGGAGAATATCCAAAGGATGTGGATTGCAGAATCCCACATTCGTACCATGCTTTTCAGGGAAGAGACCAGATGGCCCGGATACTATTTCAGAGCTGATACGCCCAAAATGGACGAACAGAACTGGAAATGCTTTGCCAATTGCCGCTATGATCGAAACAGCGGTGAATGGGAAATGATGAAGAAAGATATCTGGAATATCCCCGGTGTCTAAACGCTAGACTTAACTGATAAACGGAATGCCCCGATTACGGATTTGTAGCCGGGGCATTTTTTTATTAGTTCAGAAAACGTGAGTTTGAGATTAAGGGCTATTTTACTTTCTCGGCGGGCTTAGGAGCCGAGTTTCCCCACAAAAAGCGACCGTATTTGAGATATCCTTCCACATTGCTGAGACGCAGGTCCACATTGTGTTTGACGGGAATGACATTGCCGACAATAAGGGGATGCAGGTGCTCTGCCAATTCCATAGCTCCACCACCGGTCAGAATAATGGTGTCAATGTCCCAGTCATCAGCCCAAAGCCGGTCAATATCGCCTGAAATAACTCGGGCGGCATTGGCAAAAGTCAAGTCCCTGATTTTGGCGATATTGAATTCATCGCCGCGGATCCTGATTAAACCCGTCTGGATCGCTTTATACATACGATATAATTCGATATTTACTCCTCCACATTCTTCCCTAAGCTTTCTGGCGATGACGCTAAAGCATTTGGAGATTCCTGTATCGGTGGTGCTGCTGCCCCGTTCCACATACCGCAACTGATCGAATATACAGAAATCAGTAGTCCGGAAGCCAATGTCAACCACTCCCACTTTTTGTTTAGCCAGATCCCCGTTCACAATGTTGCCTTTGTCGTTCATGATCAGATTGAGCAGACTGCCCAAGGGTTGAGGTATCACTCGGACTTTGTCAATATTGAGTCGCCTGATCTCGTTTGAGCCGTTTGACATTTTAAAGGTGATTTCATGAGATCCGGCAAGGTTTTTTGCGAGGCGGCGATGATAATTCTTATAAAATCCAACAGGCAATCCAGATACAAGATTAATCGGTACATATTCATCGTTTAGACGGCCCAAGGCGGCCAAAGCGAGGACCTTGGCAAAATCAGTAACAAACTTCTCCTGGTCCAGGGTAAACTGCCGCGCACTGGACTGTTGTTCAGCAAAATCTCCGATAAAGTAATTCTGCCCGTCCAGGATGATATTCAGCCAGTCAGAAATATCGTCCGTGAGAATATTCACAGGAATGTGAAAATCCATGGCTTCACCCATGATGGACTTGAAAATAGTAAAATCTTTGCCGTTAGTGGCCTTTGTAAAGCCAAATCCAATATCAATTCCATTGATTTTCATGAAACCCTCCTAAATACTGATTAAAGAAACATTCTCAATGACGTCAGAATTCGTTCAGTCTATACTCCCTATACCCCTCTCCTCCCGTATTTGGCTCCATTCACTATCCATAGATGGTCAAATGGAGGCCAAACCCCCTTATGACGCAAAACTGCCCAAAAGTCAAACCCGTTTGTGTCTTTCTCGGCCCTCAATCCGAAAGCTTAGATCACTTAGGATCCCTTACCTCGTGTCCATCCATAAACGGCCCTTTTCCCCAATCTCAGCGTCACACTCAGATTGTAATCCTCAAAATACTAGAACGTATTCCTGTGGTTACAATCTTCGCGTTCCTTGACCTTGAGCAAAATTCCTCGTTTCTGGATGGACACTACCTTTAATATTCTTGACTTGCGGGACGTTTTTGCGTTTTACTTAGAGACGTCTACTCTGATCCTTAAGCTCCAATCACTCAAAAGAGGATTTGGCATGGAAGACAAGGAAGACATAAAACAGGCCCTAAACGCATGGTTTGACGGCCAGAACAGATGGAAGACCAAAAAGGAATTGGCGACGGAGTTAGGTCTTTCCCATAGCACCGTACGGAAGTATTTTAGCGAAGGCAGGATTCCTAGAAAACCTGAGAACCATAATAAACTCTATCAACTGACCGATCTTCCCTGTCTTGAACCTGCCAGTGTCACACCACAAGATCCTGAAACACGATCAGGAGGCGTGGCGAAGCCTGAACAGAGATTCGATCTGAACAGACGGAACAGAGTGACGGCTCCAATGATCATGTCATTATTGAACGATACGTTAGACGGCATTACCAGGGACGTCTCTGAGCGGGTCAAGATTAGGAGTTTTGTTCAAAGTCTACGTCGCGCCTGGGAAAAAGAGGATCTCGATACAGTGAGATGGATGATCCATAGCGATATTCGAGATGCCCTTCGGAGGCACTATCCGGAGGCTGAAGGTATTCTTGAAGAAATCAAACCGTTACTGAGACAACGTGAGAGGCAGAAAATAGATGAGTTTGAGCTTATGCTTGAACACTACTGTGATGAAAATGGTATAAAGTTATCCGGAAGCTCTCCCCGATTTGTCGTTGATCACCTTATACATGTTGATTTTGACAGGAAGAGGAATACAGTGATGGTGGGCATGTCACTCCTGCAGAACCCGGAATGGGCAGAGATCCAGCGGAGTATCGAAGGAGAACACAAGAGAATCTGGGGGAGAGATTTCGACTTTTTTGAATTCTATGAAAATCTGTTGATGTCTTACAATGATATCATTAAATACCAGAGCGCTTATACCAACTGGGCGTTCTTGAGGGATATATATCGAGAGATCAAGAAACGGAGAATGGAGAGGGATTTGACTGGAACATCGATAACCTATCCTCGAGATGAGTTCAGTGCAGATCTCTCAAAACTTTGGTGGGCTCAAAACAGCGGTTATAACGATGACTTCCAAATGGAGTTTAGTTCAAATCGTGATCCAAGGTTTTGTTTTGAAGTGATCCTCCCTGATGAGAGCATAGCTTTATATGGATTTATGCGCCCCAAGAAGAACTGATCCAAAGTGGACACTCCAAATATACAGCTTGCTGTCCGTTTCAAGCTTTTTCCGGCTTTATAATCTATTATATATACCCTTCTCCGGAAAACCTCTGTTCCTTGAATCCCCCCTTCGAGGGCTTCCAGAGGCATCTATGTGAGGAGTCTCACTGAGTGGGGACGGGCTTATAAAAGGAGTCTCTGATTGCGTTAAAACCTGAATACAAGGCACAAGCCCCTTTTGGCGAAGATTTCTCTTGATAAAGCCGTGTATTGACTATATAAATATGTCGGGCTTTTTCGTGTCCAGCAATAGAATATTCACATGGAGCCTTACCAGGATGATCTGTTAATGGCATCCTCTAATCAAAAAGAAAGGATTATCTAGGTATGGAGACAAGAGTATCAAGTGCCAGCCAGGAAGTCATCATCAGCGACACTGCTCCGACCAGACTGATCGGTGAAAGAATCAACCCCACCGGAAAAAAGAAGTTGCAAGACGCCCTGAAATCAGAGGACTTTGATTACGTAAAAGAACTGGCCGTTTCCCAGGTGGAGGCGGGTGCGGATATCCTGGATGTCAATGTTGTGACTCCCGGAGTGGACGAAGTCGCCCTGCTGCCGAAGGTGATTGAAATGGTCATGGAGACTATTGAGGTTCCTCTATGTATTGACATCAATAATGCTGCTGCTCTGAAAGGAGCCCTTGAGGTGTATGAGGGCAAAGCCCTTATCAATTCTGTTTCCATGGAAGAAGGGTCGTATAATGAAATCCTGCCGTTGGTCAAAGAATATGGCGCAGCTGTCATTGGGTTGACCATCGACGATGAAGGGATACCCAAAGAAGCAGGCAAGCGGGTAGAGATCGCTCATAGGTTAGTGGAAAAGGCTGAGGAATACGGCATTTCAAAAGAGGATATCATCATGGACTGTCTCTGCTTGACAGTCGGTTCTGACAGCAAAGCGGGGATGGAGACCCTGGAGGCCATTCACCGGGTCAGGGAGGAGTTGGGTGTCAACCAGACACTGGGGGCGAGCAATATCTCTTTTGGTTTGCCCAATCGACTCCTACTGAACCAGACCTTTCTGGCCATTGCCATCGCGGCCGGGCTGACTTGTCCGACCGTCAATATCGTCCATGTCTGTTCCACGGTCCGAGCCGTTGATCTCGTACTCGGCCGGGATCGATTTGCTATGAGGTATATACAAGACTATCGGAAACAGACGGGGAGCTAGTACGAAGTTATGGGTTTTATCGCCTAAACCCTAAGATCTTAGACAGGCGGATGAAGAATTCTAAATCTAAGGAGGTAAAAACATGTCCAAAGAATTGACGGATGCTATGGCAGGAATGAAGGAACAAGAGGCGATTTCCATCGCGAAAGATCTTATCGACAAGGGCGAGGACCCCCTCAAGATATTCGCTTCTTGTAGGGCGGCCATGGAGATCGTGGGAGCGCGTTTTGAGAAAGGCGAGTATTTCCTCCCTGAATTAATGATGTCTGGAGAGATATTGAGGCAGATCTCCGAACTCCTCAAACCGCTGATGAAAGAGGATGCCAAGACCGGAGGAGATGCCGGAAGGGTCATCATTGCCACAGTCCAGGGGGATATCCATGATATTGGAAAGGATATTGTCGTCCTGATGCTGGACGTCAACGGATTTGACGTGCTGGATTTGGGGATCGATGTGCCGCCGGCGAAGATCATAGAGGCAATTAAGGATTTTAAGCCCCAAGTGGTCGGCTTGAGCGGATTCCTGACCGTGGCCTTTGATTCCATGAAGGAAACAGTGGATCAGATCAAAGCTGCAGGACTGAGGGACGATGTCAAGATCATGATTGGTGGCGGTCAGATCGATGATGAGATCAAAAATTATGCGGGCGCAGATGCGTATGGTTCGGACGCAATGGCCGCTGTGAACCTGAGCAAAAACTGGATAGGAGGATAAAGCCGCTGAGGACAAGAATCCTGCATTACTGATGCCACCTCCTTGGCCGGAGGCTTTTACCTGTGTGACGCCTATTTGGGATTGAAAATGCACAGCGAGCGTATCCCCCATAGCTTGCTGCGGGATTAGCTCTCCCCGTTAAATAGCGTTTCGCGCACCCGGAGGGATTTAACGGGGCGGGCGAATTACAATAATAGACTTCCTTACATTTGGGAGATTCCCTGCAGCTTTCTGCAGGGATCTTCAAATACCTTCTCGGAGACTCCAAATGGCTCCAAGGAGTAAAAGCTAAATAATGGCTCGCTGTGAAGTCCGTTAGCCCCCACCTATGGGATATGGCCTTGAAAGGAGAGCCATGACCTTCCCCATCGCTTGTTCGGCCTGGTTCACTCCTCTGGGATGAGCCAAATCCGAACCCTTCCTTCAGTTTGTCCCGGATGAATACCAGATAATCCCTCCCTATTCTCTTGTCTAATGTTCCTTCACTTTTTGATGATTCCATCTTTCTCCCCTCCGTCCCGCTACGCCGGAACTATTGAGGACGAGTTGGGAGAGTAGCCGTTTTTCAGACCTCCTAAAAACCCCTGTACATAGCGAGATTGAGCGTGTTATGGTCAAAATAACAGTGAATACGATGGCCATATGGGATCAGAGGCTGTTATGACTGAAAAAGAAAAAACCTGGATATATCAATTCTCAGGGAGGTTAGGAATGAAAAAGAAAATCTGTATCCTTATTATTGGTATCGCTCTTATATATCCTCTTGGGCTCTTGTCCATGCCGAGCGTATATCCCACGGCAACGACCATCTACAAGCCGGGGAAATGCTTTAATGGATTTACTATCCTCGCCGGAGAAGAGGGTCGCCTGATCGACATGAACGGGAACCTTGTCAAGACCTGGCCGGGGGTGGATGGCTTTCCAAGTAAGATCTACCCGGGAGGATACATCGGCACACAGACAACCGGTTGGCCGGATGGTGGGCAGGATCAGATCGCTCAACAGATTCGGGATTTTGATAACAACGTGGTCTGGAGCTTTGATAAATTTGACAAGGGAAAGAAGTCCGGCATATGGGCATCGAGACAGCATCATGATTATAATATCAAGGGATTTCCACTCTACTTTGTTCCTGGTTCAAAAGCGCCGGACTTCAAAGAAGGAACCATGCTTATTCTGAGCCACATTAATGTCGTTAATCCAAAGATTCATAAAATGCAGCTGATTGACGATGTGATATATGAAGTGGATATGGCGAGCGACAGGGTTGTCTGGGAATGGAAGGCTGTCGACCACTATGATGAATTTGGATTTGATGAGGCCGCCACCCACGCCCTTCAGGCTTTCAGTGAAGAGGTTGTACAAAAAGCCATAGACAGGGCGCCACAGAGTGGGCTCGACTGGTGGCATCAGAATTGCGCCAATTACTTGGGACCGAACAAATGGTATGACAATGGGGATGGGCGGTTTCATCCGGAGAACATCATATTCGATAGCCGTCATGCCAATATCCTGTTGATTATCGATCACAAGACAGGAAAGGTGGTCTGGCGATGCGGTCCTGATTATGATCAAGGCGAAGATGCTCACTTAGAACGGATTATCGGTCCTCATCATACCCATATGATTCCAAAGGGGCTTCCGGGCGAAGGGAACATCATGGTCTATGATAACGGCGGTTGGGGTGGTTACGGATCGCCTAATGCCATGGCCCCAAAAGGAGAGTATAATGTTTGGCGTGATTACTCTAGGGTCATTGAATTTGATCCAACCACGAAGAAGATCGTGTGGGAGTACTCTCCCAAGAGTCTGAAGATGAGAGGATTGACCGATAATGCATGCTTCTTCCATGGATACATGGAGTATAGTCCCCTTGTCTCCAGTGCACAACGCCTCCCCAACGGCAATACCCTGATTACGCAAGGCGTCGGCGGACGTTTGATCGAGGTGACGTCGGAACTCGAGGTGGTATGGGAGTATATCCATCCTTATCTCTTTAACTCTAAGCTTCCGGAGACTTCCAATCTGATCTATCGTGCCTATAGGGTACCCTATGACTGGGTTCCGCAACTCGAAAAGCCAAAGGAAGTCGCGGTCTTTCCACCTAACAAATCTGACTTCCAAATCCCTGCCACAGACGGCTCGACTCCGGATATCGGCAAGGATCAGAAAGGGCTATGGAATCCTGCTTGGGGGAAGAGAAATTAAGAGACGCATCGGATGAAAAGGCAGAAGGCTATCGCGCATTGACTGAAAAACGAATCAGAGTTGTTGCCTGCAAAACAGTGATTGAAGAGATGCGGCCACTTCTGCATCCAGATGTGACATATGAAGTGCTTGATTTCGGCCTGCATATCACCCCTGAGAAACTGCGAGAGGCACTGCAACAGACCGTTGACAAGATTGGTGATGATGTGGATGTCATTACCCTAGGCTATGGGCTTTGCTCAATGGGCGTGGTGGGAATTAAGGCTGAAAGATGTACTCTGGTTGTCCCCCGCGTCGATGACTGCATCGCCATTTTTTTAGGTTCCACTGCGGCCTATCGGGAGCAGGGGAGACGGGAGCCGGGGACATACTATCTGACCAAAGGATGGATTGAGGTGGGGGATTCACCGTTCGAGGAGCATAAGCGCCTGATAGAGCGTTATGGCCGGGAACAAGCTGATAAGGTGATGAAGATGATGCTCAAGAACTATACACGCCTTGCCTATATCAATACAGGCCAGGATGATCAGGGACGACATAGGGATTACGCGCGTCGAACGGCTGAGAAGTTTAATCTACGATTTGAAGAAATACGTGGTTCAAACCTATTGATCAAGAGATTGATTCAGGGTCCCTGGGAAGATGATTTCATTGTCAAATCACCCGGCGAGACCATCAAGTTTTCGGACTTTAAGTGAGACGGAGAAGGGTATTTTGGTAAGATCAAAGGAACTGGAACGAAAATCGTCGGCAGTCACCCTCTCGGACATGGAAATGTTCCTTTTCCCCGAGCTGATCTACAGCCTTGTCCTGGCAAACATCATGTCTCCAAGAATATGGCGTTGGCGGGAAGACCCCTGGTTCGACGGACTGGAACGAATGAATCCTTACCGACGAATTCTGAGGGTCAAACAATACATTATGGATCATTACCAGTTCAACCTGGACCTGGATACCTGGGGACTTACGACCAAAGAGCAGGAGTTGGCACGATTTAAGGATTTCATCAGCCGTGAAACCCTCGCGAGGTCCAACGCCCTTTTTGGGTATGAGGGGGACAAGTACTACTTTGATATAGATATACGAACCCACTTTGGTCTGGACAAATACGAGGGGAATGTTATTCCCTATTGGAAGACCGAGACGGTCGAGGCAATGGACGCCTTCCAATATAAACCCAACTACCATACAGGGGCCGGGGAATGTGTGTCTCTGGCGGCCTTGTACGGGGCAGCCCTGTTTGTGGTGGCCCAAACCCCTCTCAAAGATATCTACATCATGGCCACACCTCTCCACTCTCAGAACTATGTGGATCTGGATGACGGCATCCTCACAAATAATCGTCGGTTGGTTACAAAGAACATGTGGTTCAATGGGACAGCCCTTTCAGCCCAGGCCCGGAGGGCTCTGGAGAACGAGCGTGTGACCATGGTGGCACACGAAACGGGATTGATACATATACTATATGAAGAGGCGACTATTGATGAGAAGGTCTATGTCCATTTTGAGGATCGGCTGAAAAACTACTTGAGAACGAAACTCAATGGAGAGATCCTTGGGAATTTTCTGCGTCACAACCGGGACATGCAGGAATGCTTCCAGCTCAAATGGGATTTTCACGGGAGGGATCATTACATTGGAGCGGATCGGGTCTTTGCCTACGAGCATGGAAGCCCTTTTCGAATGAATGACAACACGCGGGACAAGCTCATGGCGGAGATCGATCGAGGGGAGTTTCGCCACACCCCTTTGTCAAGGCGCATTGACTTCAATGCCCTTGAAGATTTCGTGAACCAACACGATATCGACCCCGAAAATACCGAGGATGTGGACAGGCTCAAGGAGCTCTTTGCTTCAGACTGTTTAGATATGATCCACGCTATTGACAATCTCGCCCAATTCTGCCGAGTCCGCCCCCATCTGCCTAATCAGTCAAAGAAGGTCTTTGTCTCAGGTCAAAAACCTTTGGGGATCGACTTGGAGATGTCCAGGGAGGAGATCATTCGGCGTTTGGAAGATATTCGAGAGGGAAATGATATGGCCGGGATGGCCTTCTATGCCTACCGTGATCTTCTTCGAACGGAGCCTGAACCCTTTTTGTTAGCAGCCATGGATAGAAACCCCGTGTCCGTTTTGGGCACGGATTCCCTTGATGAGGCCGACCTTTTGGCTGAAATTCAAGCCATGCCTGACGAGTCCATCTATGATGAGAATGGCCGTCTGGCTCAGCCTGATGAAGTCTGGAACTACCGGCGCGGAGACGGGACGGAAAAGGTGGTGCTCCTTGCCAATATCCTGCGTAGGAGAAGGCCTGATGAGGAATTTCACATTCGAATCACACCGGATCAAGTCTCCCTCACGGGGGCAGGCCATGATATCACCTTCCGCTCGGAAAAAGGACTGAATGAATCCCTTTGGCTTATCCCTCCGTTCAAAAAAGGAGAATAGGACGGAAGGGTGGAAGATTACGCCGAAAAGAGAGGACCATGGTACGGAGTCTTAGAGAGACCATAGAGTTCTATCTTATCGATTGTAAAACCCCGTTGGGAAAGGCGATCGACGTTTCTATTATCTTCCTGAATCTCTGTGTCTGTGCCATATTCGTTATCGATACCTATGCCATATCAGAGGGAACCGAGGCGTTTCTCTGGAAAGCGGAAGTGATCATTGTCTGCTTCTTCATCGTGGAATACATTGTGAGGTTGTATAGTGCAAGGGACCGGGTGAAGCAGTCGAAAGACATATACAGTATCATCGACCTCATAGCTATCCTGCCGACCCTCTCCCTCCTTGTTCTCCCTGTTTTCGGGATGACATCACAAATTGGCATCGTTAGACTGATTCGCATCTTTCGAGTCTTCCGTATATTTCGATTCCTGAGATTCACGGCGGACCCGATCTTCTTCTTCGGAAATCTGACCTCTCATTTACTGAATGTCATTCGTCTAATGCTAACTGTTTTTATCATCTTCTTCATATCATCAGGATTTTTCTACTATGTTGAAAGCGGCGTCAATGAGCATGTGAAAAATTTCGGGGATGCCTTTTACTTCACTGTCGTCAGCCTAACTACCGTTGGATTTGGAGACATCGTCCCCTATACAGAGGCTGGAAGATGGGTCACAGTCGTTATGGTATTGTCTGGAATCATTCTTTTACCATGGCAGGCAAGCCGGATCATCAAGGAATGGGTACGAATGGGATCGAAGAAGGAAGTTATTTGCCCTGACTGCGGGCTGAGATATCATGAAAAGGATGCATCGCACTGCAAATCATGCGGCCATGTGATCTACCAAGAGTACGATGGAAACTAGTGTTTTGTATTAGAATTTCTGAGATTATCTTCATTTTTTTGATGGGACATACGATTGTTTTGATGTGTAATGAGGCATGGACTATTCCCCCAAAACGATATCTATAAGGTCCGGTGGCGGTGATCTGACCTTTGAGGGTTTAAGAGAACTTCTCTTCCAAGCGAGCTATACATTCTGCCATGGGTTCTGGGGCATACCCCCCGGGGTACACCCCGGGGCTTGTTCCCTCAAAGCTCAGATCACGGTGCGATTCAGTGGAATTTTTTTCTGAGATATCGTTTTGAGGGAACAGCCCATGCCTTATTTTTAATTTGATCCGTGAAAAAATGAAAAAGGGCACAAGGAATTGATCGGGAGAACGACCAAGAAATAGAGACTTGATATTCTGCGATATGATTTATTCCTGGATAGAAAAAATTTTTCACGTCATCGCGGATGGTTTGATCTCCGCTTTGCCACAGACCCTTCCGAGCAAAGAAAAGCTTGAAGAGTGTAGACTTGTTTCACACCGGGGAGAGCACGATAATAGACGAATTCTTGAGAATACAATCGCAGCCTTTGACAGGGTGAGGGACCATGGGGTCTGGGGCATTGAACTGGATGTTCGATGGACAAAGGATTTACAGCCCATTGTATTTCATGATGTTGACTTTCAGAGATTGTTCGGATCCATCTCTATGCTCAACAGCATGACAATGGCCGAGATCAGATCTGAATATCCCATGATCCCTTCGTTGGAGGAAGTCATTCTCAGATATGGAAAGAAGCTGCACCTAATGATTGAGATAAAAATGGAGACTTATCCGGATCCCGCGTATCAGAGTCAAGTCATGAGCAATCTTCTTTCACAACTCGATCCCATTGAGGATTTTCATATTCTTTCAATGAACCCGGGAATGTTCGAGTTCATTCACTTTGTCCAGTCCCAAACCTTTGTCCCTATTGCTGAGACCAATGTTCATAATCTTAGTGAAATAGCCATTAGGGAAAACTACGGCGGGATTGCAGGACACTACTTTTTCATCACAGAACGGGTTAAGACAAGACACCAGGCTATTGGACAAAAGGTCGGGACCGGCTACGCAAATTCAAAAAATTGTCTATTCAGGGAAATAAATAGGGGGGTTGACTGGATCTTTTCAGATAGAGCTCTCAATATGCATTCTATTATTTCGGCAAATATCTGATTTCCGCCTTTCCTTTTTCCTCATTCATAAAGCAGAATAGTTCCCGCCAAGTCCATCTCTTCGCCGAGCCTTTGAACCATACGATTTGACCAGGGGTTGAAGAAGATGTCAGGCTATAAGCAGATGGTTGGACGGGCAGAGATTGAGGCCCCAATATGAGATATCAAGGAGTCCATCGTGACGGCAATTGAATTTATTCCTGCCTTGGCGGACAATTACATATTTATCTATCGATACGAAGGGAAAAAGGCCTTTGTCGTTGATCCTGGCGATCCAGACCCGGTTTTGGCGTATGCCTCAAAATACGGGATAGAGATTAAGGCGGTCTTCAACACCCACCGTCATTTTGATCATACGGACGGAAATGCAAAGCTCAGAGAGGTCATGGGGTGTGAAATCATAGGCCCGGATAAAGGTCGGATTCCCACCCTTGACAGGGTTGTTGAGGATGGGGATCGACTCTCCTTTGGTCCTGTTGAGATTCGAGTGATCGCCACACCGGGACATACGGAAAACGATGTCTGCTATTTCATGACACGATCGGATGGAGATCCTGTTTTATGGACCGGGGACACCCTCTTTGTGGGGGGCTGCGGACGGCTCTATGGAGGAGGACCGGAGGCTCTATTTCGGTCCTTAAATCGTCTTGCATCTTTGCCTGAAGAAACCCTGATCTTTTGCGGTCATGAATATGGGGCTGAGAACCTCCGTTACGCCCTGACCGTTGAGCCAAAAAACGAAATCGTCCAGACTCGATACCAGGAACTCCTCGACATGAGGAAACAGGGGAGCCCTACGGTCCCCTCCACTATTGGGGAGGAGAAAAGGACCAATATCTTTTTAAGGGCGGGTGAGAAGGAGGTCAAATCAGCCCTTGGCATGGATGATTCAGATCCCTTTGATGTGTTTGTTGAACTTCGTCGAAGAAAGGATGTGTTTAAATAAAGGGAAATCCCCCTTGCCGATTGTGAGAAGGACTTTTTTCAAAGGATTTGCCAAGAAATATCGTCTAAGCAGATAAAAGGTGAAATCTCTCTATGGATAGCTATACGGACATGGAACTGGTTGACCTTGCACAAAGCGGCCATGAGAACGCCTTTGAGAATCTCGTTCAGAGGTACTACAGGGTCGTGTATGGGCTGGCCTTTAAGTATTGCCGGATCAAAGAGGATGCAGAGGATATTACGCAGGAAGTCTTCATTATACTGGCCCGTAAGCTGAATAGTTTTGGACACAGATCATCGTTTAAAACCTGGCTCTTCCGTATCACCATCAACGCCGCCACGGACTTCCTTCGAAAAAGAGGAAGAAACAGGTCATACGAAACACCGATAACCAATGGGGAATTCACTGGAAATCCAGTCCCATCTCCTGAAGAGGCCATGGAATCCCGTCTCATATATGAGGAGATCGACAAACTCCCGGACAAACAGAAGGACGCAATCATCCTGGTGCTCTCCGAAGGATTGAGCCATAAGGAGGCCTCCAAAGTGCTCAACTGCTCGGAGACAACGATTTCCTGGCGGATTCATCGGGCACGCAAGAGTATCGAGAAATTCATTACCGGAAGGTATGAAAATGGAAGATAAAAGACTGAAACAAATCATGGACAAGCTCTCCATTCCCGAACCGGATGAAAAAGCACGGGAGGAAACGCTCAAGGTTGCAATGACGGAATTTCGGGTTCAAACGGAAAAAAAGCAACAAAAGATCAAAGGATTTTCATGGCTCGGTCGTCTAATGGGTAAAAAAACAAAAGGAGGCGTAGCCATGAACAAACCCATTATCATAGGTGCCATAGGTTCTGTTGCTGCCGTGAGTCTTCTTGTCTTGATGGTCGTCATCTCTTCAAAACAATCTGCTGTTCAAAGAATGAAAATAAGCACACCGATGCGTCAGTCTTCTGATGCCATGAGGAAAACTGAAATCAAGCTAATGTCCAGAATCGGGATGGCACCACCTGAAGCGGGAAAGCCCAAAATTCCTGATCAGACCTATGTGGGGCGCGACCGGTTCGAGGACTTTAAGCCGAATCCCCTGAAGCTGGTCTCCGAAGAAGCGGTATCCACCTTTTCCATCGATGTGGACACGGCATCCTATGCCTTTGTGCGAAGGGCCCTGAACAACGGGCATT
>CAZFMX010000021.1:0-41065 GCA_964520425.1 uncultured Desulfobacteraceae bacterium | reverse complement strand
CTGTTACCGCCCCCAAAGAGGACAGCGTTCGGTGGACAGGCACAAGAAATGCCCGCCGCTGTGGGTACATTGTTCGTGGGGCTGCTTCATAATATGCAAAATTATGGTGCCGTTCCACGACCTTTGGATAGATGGTGGTGAAACTGAAAAGAGACCCCCATACCCCCAACGTATTATAGAGCTTGCTAAAATCATGGAAGGTATTTCTGAGACACGACACTAGGATTTCTAGGGAAAAAGCCTGTTCAATCACGATCTCATACGTAATCGGGTGATGGAAAGGAGATTTAAGGTATGAAGGCCATGGTATTAAAGGAATGCTGTGAGATTGAAATCCAGGGCGAGCATCGAAGAATGCGGGATTTGCCCCTAAAGGTAGAACCACTGGAAAAAGTAGAGTTGCCTAAGCCTGTACCTGACTCCAAACAGATATTGGTGAAAGTCTCCGCCTGCGGGATATGTCATACAGAGCTTGACGAAATTGAGGGAAGGCTCACTCCTCCCCGATTCCCCATTGTTTTGGGTCACGAGGTTGTCGGGACTGTTGAAGCACTGGGAGCAGACGTGAAGACCTTCAAGGTTGGAGATCGTGTAGGCATTGCCTGGATCCACTCCAGTTGCGGTGAATGCAAATTCTGCGACAGGGGTGATGAGAACCTGTGTGATCAATTCCAGGCAACCGGCCTTCATGCCCATGGGGGCTATGCCCAATACTCGATGGTTTCAGAGAATTTTGCCTACCCGATTCCAGAAAGATTCTCCGATTCACAAGCTTCTCCTCTCCTCTGTGCTGGCGTCATAGGTTATAGGGCACTGAGACTTTCTGGGATCAAACCTGGACAAACACTCGGACTTTTTGGATTTGGGGCCTCCGCCCATATCGCCATACAGGTGGCCAGACATTGGAATTGTAGGATCTTTGTCTTTACTAGACATGGGCAAACAAATCACCAGGATCTGGCGGAAAAACTTGGGGCCGAGTGGGTGGGCGCCACTGGCGATACACCTCCAGAAAAGCTGGATTGCGCCGTTGACTTCACACCTGTGGGGGAACCGGTCCGTGAAGCATTGAGGGTTCTGGAAAAGGGGGGCAGAGTAGTAGTCAATGCCATCCGCAAAATCAACCCCATCCCCGAATTGGAATATTCAGAATATGTATGGCATGAAAAAGAGTTAAAGAGTGTGGCGAACGTGACCCGACAAGATGCCTTGGAGTTCCTCCCTTTGGCGGCTGAGATTGGCATCACCCCCGAAATCCAGGAGTTTGAACTGGAGGACATCAACAAGGCGTTAGTCCTATTGAAGAGAGGACACATGCATGGGGCGGGCGTCTTGAAGATGTCTCATTAAACGCTCCATCTAATTATTATCCTAAATAACACCTATTCCTAGAAGGATACTTCAGGTTTATTAGAGGCTAACTGCTCTCTGGAGCGTATGAACAACTGTGTGATGAGTATTAAAGAGGACGAGACAAAGAAGCTTCAAGACACCATAGTAAATAGTGCCTGAGTAAAAATGAGATGGAGGAAGTTAGGCACGAGCATATTTTCCCGATTCAGAAACGAGGAATTTTTTCGCTGAGCTAGGCCGCACAAGGGTTTTCATCGAGGCGTACTCAAAAGTACGTCGTAGATGGAAACCGGCGGAGAACGACGCTCAGCGGAAAAAGAACCGTTTCTCGACAGAAATTAGACAGCTAGGGTCATCCCCTCCCTGGCCCAGAAGAATTCCATCTCACCTTCATCAGACCGATACTTTGATCGAATTTCCATCGACAGTTCATCTAAGAACTTATCTGAATGCTGGGGATCGTGATGAAATACAGCCAGCTTTTTCACTTTGGATTGACTCGCTATTTCAAGAAGGAGAGAGATCGAGGTGTGTCCCCATCCTACTTTGGTCGGATATTCTTCCTCGGTGTATTGGCCGTCAGCGATCAGAAGGTCAGCCTCATAAATGAAGTCACGATATTTTTGGGCCTTAGCCTCTTTGTCGGATGCATTTAAGTCAGGATTAAAAATCCGATTCAACTCCACATCTGTGGCATAAACGATCCTCTTTTCGTCTGCGTTCAATCTGTAACGCACAGACCCGCCAGGATGTAATCGCTGTTCCTGCCAGTCTACCACAACGGGGCCCAAGGCAATCTTTTCTTGGGAAAGGTCTTGAATAATTACGTTTGCGGCGACATCTGACATGGAAACAGGAAAGTATCCGGAATCCATCTGATTTTTCAAGATAGATTCGATATAGCGTTCCTTATCGGAACTTCCGTAGATAGTCAGTTTTGTGTCTCTATTGAAAAGGGGACCAAAAAATGGGAATCCCTGAATATGATCCCAATGGGTGTGACTGAGAAAAAGGTGAAAGGAGGGTGCGGGCCCTTCTTCCTTTTTGAAGTCCTCGGATAGTTCAATGCCCAGGGGCCTCATTCCTGTCCCGGCATCAAGAATAATATAAGTGTCTTCATAAGTGACTGCGACACAAGGTGTGTTACCACCGTATTTTTCCGTGATTCGTCCTGGGGTAGAAATCGAGCCGCGGGTTCCCCAAAAGGTAATCAGAGGTTTTTCTTCTTTGACGGGTATCATGTTTGCTCTAGCGTCTGCTCTTCGTTAAACACGAGTTTTATTTCACCGATCTCAATTTGATCTAGATTCCGCAGAACGCATTTCTCAACCCTCACGCCGTTCACGTATACGCCATTGGTGCTGTTCAGGTCTTTGATGTGGTACTCCTCATTACGAAAACCGACACATGCATGCTTTCGAGAGACATTGTTGCTCGGAAGCGGAATATCACATTCACTGGTTCGACCAATAATGGTCTCCTCCCTTCGTAATTCTACAACTTTCGCCTTATTATCGATACCGGTTATTTCGAGATAGGCACGATGCTTCATGGGGATTTCACGGATGAATGTCTCACGGGACACATGTATTGTGGCGGAGTCCATGTGAATTCTGTCCTCCTGAGACAGCTTCTTGAGATGCTCCTCCAATATATTCTTTTCGTCCTTTTGATTCATTTTCATCCCGGAAGCTTTGAGTGGTTGAATCCTTTGATTAACTCTAATTAATTGGATATAATATATATTTATACATCTTTTGGTCTCTTTAGTCAATATAAACAAACGATCTTTTACCGTTCTACTCTCTACAAGAGATATATCAACTAGTTTATGGATCCTGAATTGATGCCTCCGAATGAGGCACCTAAAAACCACTGGCTTTCTCTTTTCAGGAGTCAAACTCATTTCAGGCTTTTGTATTGGAAGCCTTATTAACGGGATATACCAAAACTCTTTAAATTCTCAGAATTGATAAGGAATCCGAGTTCTCAAAAATAGCTGAGATTGCGTTTTCATAGGGATTTCTCATGGTAGAAGGGGGATTCTCTTTGCAGATTGGGTGATATACTTTTATCCTTTCTGAAGTCCGTTCTTGACAGCATTCATAAAGCGATTTTTGATATAAATGGGATCATACGGAATGGGTCCAAAAGAAAAGTTCCCAGGGGCAACCTTTACAACTACGAAACAAAGACCACTCCTTTTAATCATTTCCTTGAGAGCGGGGGCCATATCATCCTCGGAAGAAAGCTCTGTCGAATCCTCAATCCCCGCAGCTTTTGCCATCCCGACAAGAGAAGTGAGTTTGCCTGTATAGGTGGGCTGGTCTCCAGTGGACCCGTAGCTGCTGTTATCAATGACAATCCATTTTAAATTATTCGGCTTCTGATGAGCAACGGTTACCATTGATCCAGGATTCATGAGAGTGCTGCCATCTCCGTCGAGAGCGATTACGGTCTTTTGGGTTGAAAGGCTTAAACCTAGCGCGATGGATGAAACCATGCCCATGGAACCGAGCATATAGAAAATACTATCTCGGTCATGGATGGAATATAGTTCCTGGGATGGAAATCCAAGGTTGCATATCACCAGCTCATCTTCAATGAGAGAATCAATAAGAATTAACAGATCTCTTCGAATCATGTTGAACTCCAAAACTGGGGACTTACGAGCAAAGCCACGGGACACTCAGTGACTCTTGCGTAGAATACATGATCTTTTAGTTGTGAAAGATCTTTCATTCTATTGTATTCAAAATAGGGGATATCGAGAACATCGAGCAGTTCTTTAGTCGCTCGTCCCATGGGAACTTGCGCACCAATTGTCTCTCCTGGCCCTCCTCTGTGGCTGACTAGAAGGATCATAGGCATTCGGTAATATTGCATCAAAGACGCCAAAGCGTTTATAGAATTCCCTAAGCCTGAATTCTGTATTATCAGAGCCACCATTCGCCCACCTAAAGCTGCTCCAGCAGCAATGCCAATACCTTCTTCTTCCCGGGTTATGGGAAAATACATGACTTCTTTATCTTCTTCTAGGCATGAAATAATACCAGCCAAATTCTTACACGGAACAGACAGGAAAAAATCAAGGCCAGAATCCTTCAGGCCCTGACACATTTTCTTCGAAAGATCGTGCATATTTAAAACAACTCCTTCTCAAGATCATTAACGTTTACACGACACACAGGCCTTATAGGATATATTTGATAATCCGCTGAAAGCCTCTTAACGCCTCCTCCTGTAGCGTTTAAGAGAATTGTATCATTTCGACTCACGTTACCTTGTTCAATAGATTGTATCAGGGACGCCACACATACACCAACCGGGGGCATAAAATCAATTCCCTCTTTTTCTGAAATTAGCTTCGATGCGGACAACGCATCTTCATTTGTGATCCCATATGTGAAGCCGTCTGTACGCGTTAGGCAGTCGTAAAGGCCACGCTTCATTGAATAGAGAGGATTCTTGTTTGAGAGGACGTCCGCCATGATTTCCTTAATTGCAGTGTTTGCATCCGGCATATCAAGTTCAGGATCGATCTGTCGGCTCTGCCTGGACCATGCACTGTGTACCGGAGTAAATGGGGCATTCTGTGACAGATGTAGTCGGGGAAACTCTTTTCCGAAGCGGCCATCTTGGATGAGGCGTTCCGAAGCCTCAAACGCGGCCACTGCTCCGATGCCGCTCCCGATAGGCTGAAAATAATGGTCAGGCAAGTGACCCATAACCGTTACCGCTTCAAGTAAAATCGTACCAATACCATCTCTTCGAGCAATATTGTAGCCCCCTGCCTGTGGTTTGGTGTCCTCAGTAAAAAATACACCGCCTATTCTTATGGTTTCTGAATAGTTCATCCCCTCAACCGGCATAAGGATGATCTTGTCTCCTGGTACGCATGGGATCCACATTTGATCGACCGCATCTTCCGGTATGAGGATACGAACTTCGATATCGACGAGAGAGGAGAGAAATGCAAAAGCTCTAGCAGTATTACCTGCAGAGATCACACTAACGGATGGTATTTCATCTTCTCTTAGCTTCGATATTGTAGCCGCCGCCTCAAGATCTTTGAAATCACATGTCATATTGTATGCATTCTTTTCAGGCCAGTAGCCTGAAAAAGCAATATACAAATTTTCTAACCCAAGTGTTGCAGCCAATGTCTCACTACGAAAAGTGACGCTCCCAAACCCTACGGGCAAGGATCTCCTCCCAGGCAGCCAATCTAGGAAGCGCCACATACCTTTTTCATTATCTCTGACCCGAAACTCCTTTCTGGAATAGACCGTCCGCGCAAGTCCACCATCAGAGAACAATTCATAGTGTGTATTCTGATTAACCAAAAAACGCCCTCAAAATCGACTTAAAAGAAATCGAGAAAAAGACTGTGCCGCTTCAGAGAGATCTGAGTCTTTTCTTGTGATAAGATAGAATTTCCTTGGCAAAGGGCCTTCCTCTAAACGAAGAATACTGAGTTTTCGCGATTCAACATCCTTCTCCACGGACAACCATGGAAGAATGGATACACCCAATCCCGCAATAACCGCAGATTTCACACTCTCGTGAAGCCCGACTTCCATGGCGACACTCAGATCGGAGATCTGAACGCCATTCATTGCCAACGCTTCCAATAGCGTTTCTCTGGAGCCGGATCCCTCCTGTTCCATAATAAAAGGCTCCTCAAGGAGTTCGGACAACTTGATAGTCTTCCGATTCGCATACTTATGATCCGATGGGACAATGATTAGAAGTTCGTCTTTCAAAATCTCCTCATAATTCAAATCGGTGCCACCAAATTTGTACCCTGAAATCCCCAACTGGAGTACGCCGTTTCGGACTTTCTCCATCACTGCGCTTGAAGTGTCCAGGCGCAGAATCAAGTTATGCTCGGGGTAAATCTTCTTATATTCCCCCAATGCTGACACTAAAAAGCTGTTTCCTGATCCCGTACACGCCCCCACAAATAATATTAACGTCCCTCTTTCGTTACTGCTGATAGCTTGTTGGGCCTCCTCCACATTCTTTATCATTTCTTTGGCAAAAGGATATAGGACCTTTCCTGACGGGGTAATATCGAATTTCTTCTCATTTAACACGAACATCCTTGAACGAAAAAGCTCTTCCAGAGGGGAAAGGGCCTGTAATAAAGCCTTCAAAGGGAATGGATCTTCAACAAAGTATATTGGACAGGCTTCAACCGTCTGGCAAAACAGCTTCAATAGACTTAATTCCATACTATTCACCTGGATGTATGCTTAATAGGGTAATCTCGCTTTGATCTTATTGTATCGCCCTGCCTAGCTTATAGCACTAAGCTTAACCTGGTGCTGTTCACCCACAAATGCACGGCAAACTTGAGCAAACGAGCCGGATTGAAAGTAAAATCGAGTAGCCATACAGCATTCGCTCCTGCAGAAGTATTGACTCTTATACAATCCCCTGGTATGCCCTTCGTATTCATTTCCATCTGGAAATCCCCTCCCAAAGAGACTTAATTATACTCCATCTTTAAACTCACCTCTAGGGGAAAGAATACACATATGAGTCACGAGTCGTTATTCTATGCATATTGACTTGTTTCTAGCAACCGCACTATGGTGGCATTCTAGCCATATATACGGATAGCCGCTTCCAGGAGCAGTTCAGAAAGAGATGAACCGGATCTACGCCTGAGATGTACAAATCCCCTCTTTTCCAATTCATCCTCGGCAGTAGCCTGCGACGGAGGAGGGGCAAGTCCCCAGGGAATGCACTCGCATTGGTTTTTCAATAACTCGCCAGTATTACCCCCATAGAATGGATGAAATTGTCAAGGGAGAGATTGTTAAGTGTTCTTGTGCCTTCATATCGTCTGAAAGTATCGCCGATTCTATTGACTATCCTGGAAAAACAATAGGGTCTTTGAAACCAATGTGCCACACATTCCGGAAAAATCCACTTGTAGATAAGGCCAAGTTCATAGTCCGGTCTTGGAATAATGTGTGTCCTGAAAAGGTGGGAGTCAACCAGTTGCTGCACAACATTCAAACCTGCTTCAATTGTCAGTTGAGTTGTACCCCAAATCTTCGGGTTGCACTCGAGAAGATAATAACCGGTCCCAGATTTGATAAAATCAAAGAGGGCAATCCCGGAGTATTTCATATGTCCGATAATCTTCTCTGCATATCCAATAATCTCCGGTTCAATTGTTGTCCTATTTATTATCCCTCCTCCTCCAAAATCACGTAACGATAATAGACGTTCCTGAGAGAGCATTGAGATAATTTCCCCCTTGTAGGCACACGATGTCACATCATGAAGACTTCCTGTAATTTTCTCCTGAACGACATACTCTCCAAGTCTTCTGAATGCAGACAGATTTTTTGAATGAAGGAAAGTAACAATATCATTGTTGGACTCAAAGAACTTGACCCCGATTGAAGCGTATGAATTCCTTGGTTTGATAACGACAGGAAACTTTAGACCTTCATCATGAATCACACGCTCAAGGGTGGTAAGCTCGCTTAGTAGTGCTGTTCTCGGCATTGGGACTCCAATTTTACTACAGATATTGAATATCTCGAGCTTATCCGTTAGCTTGCCCAGTTTATCGAAGTCGTCAACGAGAACGTGTGTTCCTGTCTTTGCAACGATTTCATCCTTATAATATGACAGAAAATTCGTATCTGTGGTTCCAGAAGATATGATTCCATCTGGCCTAAACTCGTCTACTGCTCTAATGATATCATTAAGAAAAGCCTCAGGATCTATGAGAGGATTGGAGTACCAAAAGACCTCTCTCACACGTTTTGTTCTAAGATGCTTGAGCAAGCGTCGAAACCTGGATTGAGAGTATGCTCCACCGATAAGATCATATTCTCTATCAAGGCCTTTAACAGCCGCAAGAGAATTTCTGCTGAAAAGATTGAGTATTAGGAATCTCATTAAGCGGTTATGAATCGAGTATTAACAATCTCTTAGTTTCATTGATGAGTCTATCTTGTAATAAACATTGGATCCATGAAATCAGGTTGTCGGACCATCTTTCCGGATGGGTTGAAATGACCATCTTGCCTCTATAGGATTCCACAAAAGATGCCAGGGCATCTGTGATTCGTATATCGGGGATGCTCTCCAAATGACCTGATGGGATCCGGTCTCTTCTGTTTTCAAGACTGTTCCAACTCCTTCCTGTATCAGTAAAATATATATAATCCTGCCAGTCCATATCCTGGTAGACATCAAGCAGGATCCCAACATCATGATAGTTGCAGTATTTCCACAGATCCTGATTGTTCCATTTTGAAAAGGGTCGCCCGTGCATCGCGATACTCGTCACACCACCAAACTGATCGAATTTCTTTTTGTTTTTCTGAAAAAGCCGCCAGGCCATTCTAAAATCCCCTTTCGCCTCGCTCAGCTCTTCGTAATGATACCCAATTTCATGACCCATTTCATGAATTTTTTCAATTACTTGTTCATGAAAAGCAATCCTCTTTATCCTAAAGAAATAGCTACTTGTCACATTTAACCTATTCTCCAGTCTTGCCAGTTTCAGGGCTCTTTTTGGAAACCGATCCACGTCATGCCGGAGGATAACGTGAGGATCGTTCAACCGCGAATCTCCAGTGTAATCCATAAATCTGTAAAACCAATAACCTCCTCTTTTAAGAGTCATTATCAGCTTTTCATACATCAGGTGAGTAAAATCGCGAGTCATCTTTGATTGTTGTTTTGCCTCATGTCAAGCCGTATACCAAGGAACAGCCTCTGGGGACACTGATCGGTGTGAAGATAAGGATCAAGGCATTCGTACCGACAAAGCCCCCTATGTTCAGAAGGGGGAGATATCATCGTCTAGTTACAGGAAAACCAGAGCGACACAGGAGGAGTGAAACCCTAGAATAGGAGCCGATGAGGATACTTAATGACATCACCAATAACGAGTCAGTACCAATTCCCAAAAAGAGATTCGCGTACTCTTCAATCACCTGCATCAGAGAGACAAGTTATCTGGTTCATTTAAGTGTAAGTATAAGGGATTTCAAGATTTATGTCAAGGATGGCAGGACCTCGAACAAGCGGTCTCTTATTTGACGATTGGAACGATTTTTCATGAATAACAAGCGAATGCTCGTTGACACACTTCAGTCTTTCGATATAATCAGTATCCACTGATAACAAATAAACAGTAGAGAGCGACTGGATGGATAATGAGATACTGATAACAGGAGGTTGCGGATTCATAGGCTCCAATTTCATAAGACATATCCTCCAGCAGAGAAAAGAAGCAAGGGTCGTCAACATCGATAAACTGACCTACGCAGGTAACCTAGCTAATCTGGCTGATGTGGAAAGGGATTATTCGGATCGTTATTCATTTATTAAAGGTGATATAGCTGAGAAAGAGACGATCCATGATGTTTTTCTGAGATATGGAATAGGATACGTGATTCATTTTGCAGCTGAATCCCATGTGGATCGAAGCGTCCTAGGGCCTGAAGTTTTTGTCCGCACAAACGTCCTTGGAACCTTTCATCTTCTTGAGTCTGCTCGCCACTTCTGGGCTTCACAAGACCCGGAGTTTCTGAAGAGAAAATGTTTTATTCATGTCTCCACAGATGAAGTCTATGGCTCGCTCGGGGAAACCGGACACTTCACGGAAGGATCGCCCTATGATCCGTCCAGCCCCTATTCTGCCAGTAAGGCCTCCTCTGATCATATGGTTAGGGCCTATGGCCGAACCTACGGCTTACCCACTATCGTCACCAATTGCTCTAACAATTACGGCCCATATCAGTTCCCTGAAAAGCTGTTCCCTTTGATGCTTACAAATGCCATGAAGGGCATTGAACTGCCGGTTTATGGTGATGGAGGAAATATTCGGGACTGGATCTATGTGGAAGATCATTGTGAAGCCCTCCTTACTGTACTGGAAAAGGGTATTCCGGGAGAGAGCTATAACATTGGTGGTAATTGTGAAAAGCGGAACATAGAGATTGTTCATTTGATCTGCGATACTTTGGACGAGCAATTAGGCATTCTGAACGATCAACCCAGAAGGAACCTTATACGGTTTGTAACTGACAGGCCGGGACATGATAGGAGGTATGCCGTTGATACTCGCAAGATTCAACAAGATCTAGGTTGGAAGCCAAGAGTATCTCTTGAAAATGGAATTCAACGGACCTTTGATTGGTATCTTAACCATTCCAAGTGGATTGAAGACATTTTGGACGGAACCTACATGGACTATTACCAGAAACAGTATGGAGCAAGACTAAATGGACACAAATAGACCTGTCAAAGGTATTATCCTCGCAGGGGGGCATGCCACACGACTTTATCCTGCGACCAGAACCGTCTCAAAGCAACTCCTTCCTGTCTACGATAAACCCATGATCTACTATCCCCTCTCCGTCCTCATGCTTGCCGGGATTCGGGAGATCATCATCATCTCGACTCCTACTGACCTTCCCCTTTTTCGAAAGCTCCTGGGGGATGGCCGACAGATCGGGCTATCCTTCCAGTACGCAGAACAGCCAAAGCCAGAAGGCTTGGCCCAGGCCTTTCTCATCGCGAAGGATTTCATTGAAGGGCATCCCTGCTGCCTTATCTTGGGTGATAATCTCTTTTACGGCCACGGCCTTGTGGATAGCATACGGACCGTCATGAAAATCGATGGCGGAGCAAACGTTTTTGCCTACTGGGTCAATGATCCGGAAAGATATGGGGTAGTGGCGTTCGGCCAGGATGGAAAGGCAACGAAAATTGTCGAAAAACCCAAATCCTACATTTCAAACTGGGCTGTGACCGGTCTATATTTTTATGACCATCATGTCTCCGAGATCGCCGTCACGCTCAAGCCTTCTAAACGTAGGGAGTATGAAATCACTGATCTGAATGAAGCCTATCTGAAAAAGGGCCAGTTACATGTGGAAAAACTTGGCCGAGGTATTGCATGGCTTGATACAGGAACTCACGAATCTTTTCTCCAGGCCTCCAACTTCATCGAAACCATCGAACAACGTCAGGGGCTGAAAATTGCCTGTCTTGAAGAGATTGCCTATCGAATGGGATATATCTCCCGCAAAGATCTGGAATCTCTGGCCTCATCCATGAAAAACAGCAGTTACGGGGATTATTTAAGAAGGATCCTCGTGGAACGGAATGATTAATTCCATGTATTTTACCCCTTCGCCCACCCTACCGGAGGTCATTATAGTTGAGCCTGAGCTCTTCCAGGACGATCGCGGCTATTTTCTGGAAATGTATCACGGGGAGAAGTTTCAAAAAGCAGGTATTAAAGGCAGTTTTGTCCAGGATAATCGATCCGAATCTCGCCGGGGCACGATCCGGGGACTTCATTACCAGATTGGAAGGTCCCAAGGGAAATTGATCTGGGCCCTTTCTGGAGAAGTCTTTGACGTGGCTGTGGACATCAGAAAAGGATCTCCCACATTTGGGAAATGGTTCGGGATGACACTCACTGGTGAGAATAAAAAGGGCCTATATATCCCCCCTGACTTTGCCCACGGGTTCTGTGTGCTCAGCCAAGAAGCGGAGTTTTTCTACAAATGCTCTGATTTTTATTCCCCTGAAGATGAGCGTTGCATTAGATGGAATGATCCGGATCTAGCCATCCACTGGCCGGTAGAGAATCCCGTTATTTCAGAAAAAGACGCTAATGCGCCGCTTTTCAAGGATGCTGAACTGCCTCAATAGACACGCCTGATCTTCTTCAATACTACTTTCGCTTTTCTTTTAAGTCCTTGACAATTCAATCCATGGCTCATATAATGAGTAAATAAATAACTCATAAAGACACCTTAAATGACTGAGCTTTTCGCAGGACTCATTGCCTCAAAAACAAGAATCAAGCTGTTGACGCGGTTCTTCTTTAACCCGCAGATTCGCTCATATTTAAGAGAACTGGCCAAAGAGTTCAAGGTCTCAACGAATTCTGTGCGTGAAGAACTCAACCAGTTAACAAAAGCCGGTCTGCTCGAATCACAGAAAAACGGCCGAAATGTCTTCTATAGAGCAAACAAAAAGCATCCTCTCTTTCCTGAACTCAAATCCATGGTGGGAAAAGTGATGGGGCTTGATAAAGTTATTGACGGGATAGTCAATAAACTGGATGATTTGGAAGAGGCCTATTTGCTGGATGATTACGCTGATGGCAAAGACACGGGTATCATCGATCTCCTGCTTGTGGGAAATATCGACGAGTATCACCTCAAAGATTTGAGTAGAAAAACTGAACGATATATCAAACGAAAAATCAGATCCTTGGTTCTGACTAGGGGAGAATACGAGGACCTTCAACCCAAGTTGAGAGACCGTTCGCGCTTTCTAATCTGGGCGGCAGACAAAAGATAGGGTTGAAAATCGGTGTCATCAACTCTTGGATTTAGAGACCCTACTTTCTTTTTATCTATGAAAGCATTACATAAAATAACGCCCCTAAAGAATATAAGGCTTACAAACTACAATTCCGGAAATGTTCTGATCAACATGGTAATGAACAATTTCGCCTGTAAAATTCGAAACTATTTACAGAATATAGACGCTGCCAACCTATACGGTTTGGATGCCGGGTGTGGAGAAGGGCATCTCTTGGCGCTCCTACATCGGCAAGGAGTCATTGGTAAAGTCGCCCCCGTCGATATAGATATGAGCAAGTTAATCTTTGCAAGAAATTACTATCCTTTTTTTGACTACATTAAAGGGGACGTTCAGCGTCTTGAGTTTTCCGATAATACCTTCGACTATATACTAACTACTGAAGTATTCGAACATCTGCCTGATCCATACATTGCGATGAAAGAAATCCAGCGAGTTGCGAAGAAAAGGGCGTACTTGATCATATCTGTACCTTTTGAACCTTTCTTCCGTTGGGGAAATGTAGTGAGAGGTAAATACTGGAAAAGGGGAGGAAGAACCCCGGCTCATACCCATTTTTGGACTCAATCCCAGTTTCGAGCATTTCTCATTGAATTTACCAATATCCTAGAATCATGTAGTTACAGCACGTTTCCCTGGCTTCTTTTCCTCTGCCGGTTTAAGGAATGATGCCCAGTAGTTGTTTTCAATACATCTCCACACGAAAACTAATGTCGAGGTATTTAGGTTGTCGTTCTCATATTGTTCGAATATGAAAAATCAATGGATGAGGACAAAACATGTTGATGAATCAGTGATCTAATCCAGATTAGACTGTGCTATATATATGGCCTACAAATCACTCCTAGAAAAACTCTTTCATGTTTTCCTATACATTTCGCTGGCCTTCCTGTTTGTCTTCCTTTTCAAATATAGATATATCGCATTAGAATTTCATCGATTCGACTTAGCCCCCTTGATCCTTTCTTTTTCTCTACTCTTCTTCGGGTTTCTTTCCAACGCATATTGCTGGTATGCCATGTGTAAACAAATCACCGAAAAAATATCAATCGCTGAAGGAATCATATCTCTTGGTCTTTCTATCTTTGGAAAATATATACCTGGAAAAGTCTGGGTAGTCATGGGGAGAGCAAGTTATATATCACGCACGGGGATAAGCCTCAAGACTGCCACGCAATTGTCCCTTTACACTCAAGTTATGTCTATATGGGTCGGGTCTACTCTGGGATTGATTTCTATTGTCGGGGACGATTTGGAAACACCTCACAAGTGGCTTATTATCCTTTCCTGGTTTATCTTCAATTTTCTCATCATGCTTTTGTTTTACGTTGGTTCGCCGATAAGAAGACGATTCTTCCCTTCGCTGGAAGGTGATATACATTCATCAAAGCTTCTCACAATCAACCGTGTTCTTAAAGTTCTCCCCGCCTTTTTCATCTGCTGGTTATTTTGGACAGCTGCCTTCTTCTTTTTTGTGGATTCCATATTGTCTGACGGACATTATGCATGGTACATGGCGTTTGTATTTCCTCTTGCCGCTACAATCAGCATATTAATCATTATCTTTCCAGGAGGGTTGGGAGTTCGGGAAGGACTGCTGGTATTCTTTCTGATGAAAAGCGGCCTTTCTCTAGAACAAGCTACCCTGGTAAGTCTTGCCAGCCGCATTTGGTTTACCATTGGTGAAGTGTTTATCTTTACAGTGGCTCTCGGGACCAGATATATGGTCAATCGTAAGACAGAAACTCGCACAACTATCCCTCCCTTTTAGAGCCTCTTTTTCATTTTAGATTTTTGTTGTATTCCATATCAAACCACATTCCAAAAAATAGGGTTTGAAGTCCGCTAATCGAAGTGAAAACAAGAGCCATCGCATTAATATCAGGGATGTCCCCTTTTACTGCCCAAATATAGAAGAGCCTGACCGCTAGAAGCACGCTGCCTCCGAGTAAGATAAATGAAAATATGTAAAAAAACACCAGAGGGTGAAAATCCTTTATGACATACTTGAAAATCAATCGTCGCCAAAATCCTTTAATCAAAATCCAGCTGATCCTCGGAATGACTTGGATAAGTCTTATTCCAGACTTTTCCCCAACGTTGTATACGGGCCGAATATGGACATCCCTGACTCGGAAATCATATTGATTAAGTTTGATCAAGATGTCATTTGGCATACCATACCTTTGGTATATCCCATCAAGGTCAAGTCTTTTGAGGGCAGTGAGAGAAATGGCTGTGTATCCACTCTGAGAATCTGCAATATGCCAATAACCTGATGCGATCTTTGTCATCAAGGAAAGGAATGAATTCCCCAAGTACCGGTAATGTGGAATCATAGTCCAGGCATCGCCGTAGAACAGCCTATTTCCTTTAGTATAATCAGCACTCCCATTAGCAACCGGCTCAATAATCTGAGGAAGATCTTTCGGATCCATCTGGGCATCTCCGGCCATAACAACAGTGACATCTATTTCCATGTCTCTGGCTTTCTTGTATCCCGTAACAATGGCCCCTCCAACACCCTGATTTACCTTATGCTCTATCAGAGTAATCCTCTCTTCACTATCAGCTAAATGCCTGACAACTTGTGTGGTCTTGTCGGTGCTTTTATCGTTTACTACGATAATGTTATCCACAAATTCCGGAATTGAGGATAATGTCTGACCTATGAGTTTTTCCTCATTGTATGCTGGAACGACGACAGCTATTTTTTTATCCAAATACATGGTTTCCCCTTTTTCTTTTTTCCAAATAGTTATCGCTTAACGACATAAAGGCTATATCCATTCCTGGCGTAAAGCATATCCAATTTTTTTTTCATGAACTGATGCGTCAATACTCGTGCATTAGGATTAAAAGAGCTATTCACCCATTGAATAAAAAGCCTCTCATGCATTACGATGTGTGTGATCTTCAGATCAAGGAACCTTCGCAGGATGTCTTCAACTTTCACGGCCTTTTCAGCCGTCTCTTGAATTAGACTCTCATTCCTTTTCATGTCCAAAATATATTCCCTATCATAGTAATATCCTCGTTGGCCCATGAAAAAGAAAAGAAGTAACGAATCCGAAGGCAGATTCTTGTTAATATATTGGACCACAGGGTATTCCGGTATATACTTGGAAATATATTCGGCTCGGTCTATTGATCCGTTAAGATAACTGAATGGCTTTATAATCCTGAACTGAGTTATGACATATTGGAGATTCAATAACAAGCAGATTGAAACAATGCCAAAAGTACCGATTCGCATCCCCCACTTCATCCAGAGTATCACAATACCCGAAAAACCACTCAAAAGGTTTCTCAAACCAACGACAGATAATAAGATAAGGGGGGGAATCATTGGCGAGATATAGCGAATCCTCATGTTGGCTGTGAAGAAAGCAAATGCGAAATATAAAGTTGCAAAAGACAGCAAAATCATCTTCTCTCTTCTGTGAGGCAGCTTATGAGTCCCGGTGGGATAGAAGGAAAAGAAAGGTAAGAAAAGCAACAGGGGATTAAGCCGACCATCAAAATACTGAGGGTTGTTATCCTGTCCTTGAAAAAAAATCCTAATAGGCAGGAGAACGATTTCCCACCACTGCTCGTGATATGCCAGAGCCCTATAAGCAAGAACACCCGGGTACTGGGAATAATCCGTCTGGTTATTGAACCACTGATTATAAAAAGGATAGAGAGGGTTTTGAGTCCACAGATAATTTCTTATCATCCACGGAGAAAAGAATAAGATCGTCACAAACGCGAAAATCATACCCTGCCCCAAGGTACGCAATACTGATATCTTATCTGTAGGCCCATACTTTGCGTGAAGGAAAAGAACAAAGAGACTCAAAATCAAGAAGACAATCACTCCGTTGTATTTTGTACCCATAGCCAAACCACAACATATCGCCGAAAGGATCAATAATCTGATAGGAAATCCAGTGTCAAGCCACCTGATTATTAGGAGAAGAGAGGCAGTGGAAAAAAACACGAGGCCCAAATCTACATACACGGTTATTGAAAGTTTTATGATGATAGGAAGGGAGAGGAAAAAAAGGATACCAAAAAGCGCGTAAATACGATTCGTCCGATTTCTCAAGTAAAAAAACATGACCAAAGCGGTGAGTAGAGCGAAACTGAAATGAATAAACTTAGGAACGACATCATTGCCGAAATAGAGAGGGATCATATAAATCAGATCTAAATTCATGGGATAGTAAGAAAAGGCCATGAATGGAATTTCATAAATCCCACCGTGATTGATATATAGCTTTGGGATAGCTAAATGTTGGGTCAGGGCATCCCTGCTAATTGGAGGTGGCAAACATAAAACACATAAAGCGCAAATCAAACCTATAAGCCCCGCGATTAGCATCCAGGTTGTAACATGAAGACCAAATTGATATCTTCTCATCGTTTGCTTATAGACTCTCTAGGTGTCTCTTCAGACTAGTCGGATCAAAAACGTATACTAACGTCACGGGCCGATCGGTCTGGTTATAAAATGTGTGTATTCCCTTTTCAAGGAAAATCATCTTCTCGTCTATTCTTTCTCCATCAATATCCAGAGAATGAATAGGACTATAGTAGCTTCCCTGGATCCAAATATTCTTAGAGACCACTTCTTCTGGAGGGATCTTAAAACCTGGGATGAAAATGTCACCAGTCTTAGCCCATATATAGTTCTCGTCAATTCGCTTCTTGATTTCTTGACTCAAGAGCTGAGTTCTATAATCATTTATGATAACCTTACATTGAAACTGAATCATCTTCCTTTCAAAACAATCCGCGTCAAAATCATATATCCTTTCTCCGCACTCTTCATTCCTCATTTTCATAAGAGGATCAAAGAATATCTGATTCTGAGTGAAACACAGGACTTTATCCTTCTTGTCCAGATTCTCCACACAGAAAGCGGCGTTGGCCAATGCCTTTTCAAATCTCTTATCCTCGCCTGCCCGCTTCAGGATAGATGGAAGGGGCAAGGCAAAAAGAAGGGAAAAACAGATAATGCCTACTATACTTCTTGGAATGGGCCTCCATTTCCCTAGAGTATGCCACATATTCGAAAGCAATCCGCCTCCTATGATAGCCAGCAGAGGTATAACCGGCAAAAGCGTCTGGAAAAATGGCCGCTTCGCAGTCACAAAAAATGTCAAACCTACTGCCGTACAGACTCCAATAGTCACTCTTTTACTTCGCCGTTTACGTGCGACCAACACGATCGAAACGATAGCGCTTATTCCGAAAATGTAAAATAAAGGATTCGCTACAAAAAGAGTCTTGAATAATTCCAATCTCTTATAGGGAAACGGGTAAAGCTCTTCAGTAAGGGGGGCAAATGTCGCGATAACATTGCCTACCGAGTGTCGAAGGAAAGCATCAAAGCTGTCATTTCCTAGACACGCTAGAATTAGCAAACAAGCGACGAGCGGGATTAAGGTAAGAGAGAAATACCCGAGGAACATCTTGCCAATGGATTTGTAGTCTCTTTCATATATAAGATAGATGACGAGCCCAACAACAAACCCAGAGGCCATAACAAACGCCTTCTGCGTAGATGCTACTGCCATGCCTAGGTAGAGTGCTGAAGCTGCCAGATCAATATTCCTTCTTCTCTCCAGAAACATTAACCCATAATAGATTCCCATGACTATAAAGAGTGTATTGAAAACATCGTGACGTATTTCAATACCTTTTTCCAAGAACACAAACGATGACATAACCATACAAACAGCTAAAAAGGCTGCCTTCCGGTCGTAAAGCAGCGAGCCAATTCGATAGACAAAAAGAAGCATGATGCAATTCAGCGCAAGAATGATATAGCGTGATATGACAAGGACAACCGCATCGAAACCTACGAGCCTGCCGGGTAAACTCATAACAAGGTTGGTCAAGGGGAAATGGGAGCCAATCTCTTCATTATATAGAGAGCCTTTCCTTATAATGGCAGCGCTGGCATACACCACTTGAAATTCATCGAAATTGAAGAATCTTCTGCCAGAGACGAGCAAATACGCGACTGTTAAGCAGGCCATGTATCCGATAAGCACCCAGTCGGGAATCTTTTCACTTAGTTCAGCTTTCCTCTTCTGTGCATCCATTGCCATCACTCTATCTCTTTATAGTAGTGAACGCTGGAGTCTTTTACGGCTTTGTCAAAAATCCGGTAATGGACAAGCCCCATCTTCTGGAGTCGAAACCTGATGCTTGTTGCAAGAACACCGATCCCGTATCGTATGCTGTTTGTCAAACTAATCGATGATGCCTCTTCAAAATATTTCGTTGGGCAGGAAATCTCTCCGACGCGATATCCGAAGAATATACTCTGAGCTAGCATTTCATTATCAAAGATAAAACCATCTGAATTTGCGTGAATAGGCAGGTTTTCCAAGACTTGTTTTGAAAAGGCCCGATAACCCGTATGAAATTCTGAAAGCTTGCTTCCCAGCAATAGGTTCTGAGTCGCTGTTAGGAATCTATTCGCTACATATTTATACGAAGGCATTCCCCCACGAAGGGCCCCTCCCCCTACAATGCGTGAGCCCAGAACGATATCATAGACATCGTAAGCAATCATGCTGGCCATTGCCGTGATCAATCTCGGCGTATACTGGTAGTCCGGGTGGAGCATAATGACGATATCCGCTCCACGTTTGAGGGCCTCGGAATAACATGTCTTTTGATTACGGCCATAGCCATAATTTCGATCATGCAAAAAAGTATGTATTTTCAATTCCTTAGATAGTAAAACTGTCCGATCCGAGCTGTAATCATCCACCAGAAGAATACCATCTACCACCTCAATCGGTATCTCTCGGTAGGTCTTTTCCAGCGTCTTTTCCGCGTTATATGCCGGAAGAACGATAAGTATCTTCTTCCCATTCAACATAAGCACCCTCTCTCTAAGGATCAGAAATCGTTTTCAGTCAACCTTTTTTTGACATTCTTGATCAACCTCTCAATGTCGGCCTTGCCTTCAACCTCATCAAACGGTATCTTGCTGAGTACTTCGTAGGCCTTCTCATAATCGCCCATTTCCGTATAAGTGATTGCAAGGTTTTTCCTTATTTGAACAGAGTCAAATTCGATCTCAAGCCCTCTATTTAGGGCGACCACTGATTCCTCATACCTCTTTAATCTGCCATAAACTGCGCCGAGATTTGCCCAATTCATCGATTCATCGGGACTGTACTCAACAGCTAGTTTGAGATAGGGCAATGCCTCTTTTTCCTTTTTAAGATGTAGGTAGGCTGTCCCCATATTGGTATACCATCCTCCTTTTGTTTTGGGTGACATCGAAAGAAGACTCGCTCTTTTAAGTTGTAAGAGGGCATTTTTGGGCCTTCCCATGTCAATCAGAAGTGCTGCGTAGTCGATCAGAGTGTCCGGTCTCTTGGAATGGTAGCCGTTTATAGCGATCCTAAAATACCTATCGGCCTGTTGATATTCTTCAACCTTCAGGTAGTTCAGTGCACAACCATACGCGTAGTATGTATTGTTAAACTCATGTATCTCTACGTCGAAAAAGGTCTGTTCATCATGCCAAAGCACCCTGTTTAGAAAGAATGAATAGGCCCCTAAATATGCGACGATCGAGGCAGAAACTGCTATAGTCAGGACTTTCTTTTCTTTCAAAAGACTCTTGAGCAAGGTTGCGAGTGCAGGTGTTAAAAACACCATGGGGAAATACAACCACCGCATGGAAAACAGGCTAATCCCTGATGTAGGCACAACATTTAGGATTGGGAATAGGGCCACAATAAAGGAGAGTACTGAATAGACGAACAACCGATTCCGCCTGAATCTGAATACAAAACACACCAATAGAATGACCACACTGGATCCAAGACCGATCTGCCAATTCAGATAGCCTTCGGGGTATTTGATGATGAAACTGTGCAAGTTGTAGGGGAGTAGAATCATCTTTAGATTCGCAGCAATAAGATATGGAGTAAAATAGACGCGTGACCATATATTGCCTAGGCCTTCCGTGACAACCCATGCACTTGTTGCTTTCTGCCTCAGAATAAAGTACAAGACCAGGAATAGGAAAAATGGAATAAACTCTGTCGCGTCTTCCCTAAGCCTGGTTTTTGTCTTTCTCACCAGTTTCTTATAGAGAAACAATATGGGCAGGAGCATGATGCCAAATTCTTTTGAGAACACAGCACACCCGTAGAAAACGGCAGATGTGATGAGAAATGGTGTCTTGCTTTCCTTTTCCTGGGCTTTGATATAAATGGAATGCGCTGAAAGAGCGAAAAGGGTTGCCAGAATGTTGTTTCTTGAGGTCACCCAGGATACAGCTTCAGTATTGACTGGATGAACAGCAAAGATAAGTGTACACCATATAGAGAGTTCACGGTCGTTCGTCAATAAGAGCAGAAAACGGTAAATGACAAAACTGCACAATATATGAAGGATCAAATTCGTTGTTCTGAATCCCGGGGCCCACATTCCCCATACCTTGTAATCCAACCAATAGGAAAGATTTAGCAATGGCCGGTAGTAGCTCGTGTGATAGTCTTCCGCATTAATCTTGTCGGGAACACCGTCTTCCTGAATAAGGTAGGATTGAATAGAATGTAGCTTGGTGATGTAGGGATTCTGTTGAATGAGGGGTTTGTCGTCCAGGATAAACTCTCCGGTGAAGGTCGGTACATAGGAGAGTATTGTAGCCAATAAGATGATAAGATAGGGCGAAAACCGCGACAGGGGCCTTTTGATCTTTAAAAGACTAATCATGATTCAACACGATGGAGGTCAAATGGGAATATTCAATATCGAAAATGAAACACTTCTCTCAGATTGCAGAAAATTCGTCTTTTCATTTATCTCTCTCGGGATTCTGATTCTGATTCTATATTCCAACACTTTTCATGCCTCATGGCACTTTGACGATGAAGGAAACATCTTAGATCGGCACTCAATTCATTTGACTGATTTCTCTTGGGATCAGATTCGAGGCACGTTCTTTAACAAAAACGGTCATCTCTACAGACCTGTTGCGAATCTCAGTCTGGCCGTCAATTACTATTTTAGCAGGGACAATGTATGGGGCTATCATCTTGTAAATACTTTGATACACTTTATCACGGCCGCATTCCTGTTTCTTTTTGTCTATCAGATCCTGAGACTGCCGCTGTTAAGGAGAAAATACGGCCGACATGCCTACTTTGTCGCCCTTCTTTCTTCTGTCCTGTGGACAACAAACCCTATCCAGACTCAAGCCATCACCTATATTGTGCAAAGAATGGCCAGTATGGCAGGGATGTTTTACATCATGTCCATGTACTTCTACATTCATGGAAGAGTCTCTAGTCAAAAGGTTGTCAAAGCCTTCGCCTATTCGGTCTGCGTCATCACAGGTTTGCTGGCTTGCGGTTCAAAGGAAAACGCCGCTATGCTCCCCTTCACCATCATTCTTCTCGATCTTGTCCTGATCCAAGGACCTTCAAAGAAGAATGTTCTAAGAACAGGAATACTCATTCTACTGTGTGCCCTTGTTGCCCAGGCACTGATGTGGTGGACTCGCGGGCTTTCTATATTTAGTCTGGAATCGTTCATAAGAGATTATTCACTCCGAAATTTTACCCTTATGGAGCGACTGCTAACAGAATCCCGAGTAATCGTGTTCTACATCTCACTTCTCCTTTATCCAACACCATCCAGACTATGCATTCTTCATACACCAATGATCTCAACAGGACTATTTGATCCTCCAACGACATTTCTTTCCATTCTATGTATTCTGGGTATGATCGTCTTCGCTTTGACCGCGGCAAAGAAGTTCCCTTTGCTTTCCTACTGTATTCTCTTCTTTTTCCTTAATCATATCATAGAATCAAGCATTTTTCCCCTGGAATTAGTTTTTGAACACAGGAATTATATCCCATCCATGCTTTTTTTTGTCCCCATTTCCATCCTCCTGATGAAGGGATTGAGGGCTTTTTCAAATAGACCCGCGATGCAGAGGATCATAACAGTCTTCATCATCTCTGTGATTATATCCAACGGCCATGGAACTTTTGTTCGGAATGTCACATGGAGGACAGAAGAGAGTCTCTGGATAGATGTTATTGACAAATACCCGAATTCTCGAAGGGGTTATCATAATTTAGGGTATTATTACCTCAAAAAAGGTGAACTAAGTCAAGCAGAGACCTATCATAAACATGCACTGATGCTATCGGAATCATCCTATGGGAATAGATCGCATATTACACATTACGATCTTGGGCTCAATTATGAAAAAAGAGGAAATCTGAAGGACGCCGAGGATCAGTTCAGGATGTCAATTGCGACGACACCTTCAGCCGTTCTTTTCTCCCCTGCACAGAACAACCTCGGCGTTCTTCTGCTCTACGAGAAGAGATATAAAGAGGCCCTCGAAATCTTTGCCCGAGCCCTTGGCGATGACCCTAATAACCCGGATTTGCATCATAATCTCGGTGTCCTTCTGATAAAGACAGGACAACCTCGTGAAGCGATTATCGAGTTTACAAGGGCACTGGATCTCGGGAATACCGGACATGAAACCCTGGAATATCTCGGGATCTCCTACAAAAGATTGGGGGAGTACGGCAAAGCCGCCTATTACCTTCGTCTGGCCATTTCAAAGAATCCGCGCTCCATTCTGACTCACCTGCATCTTGCTGAGGTCTACCTGATACGCGGGAAAAAAGGGACTGCTGAACGTCTTATAGCCGAGGCTCTTTCCCGAATTCCATCAGGCCTTGTCTTCTCAGAACTCCAAGCATGCGCAAATGAGAAAGTGCTTAGACAGCTGCCGGACAAATCCAGGACGATCCCCTTCCTTGAAGACTATTATTCTTGTGAGCTTATGGAGCTTGAGGAGATATGGGAGTAAGAAAGAAATGGCAGGCCATCACACAGAGGGCCTGCCATTCTTCTCAGGTCTTCTTCATGTCGAAATGAACACAACTCGCATGAAGAAAATCTATGATTACGGTGTTGTCTTAATAATGGTTCCCGGATCAGGACCTACCACTGAGTACGTTACCGCATAGTCATCCCCGGCTTTCGTGTTATAGGTTTTGGCCGAATAGGTCGTATCACCCGCGGCGATAACGCTGCACTCCACACCATCCGAGACTTGCACACCATACCCCGCCGTAAGATCGGCTATAGCGGCAGAATAGGTATCATGGTCTATGAAATAGGCTTCTTGAGCGGTCATGATATTTCTAATATCTGTGTTTGAACCCGCATTGTAAGACCTGGCCCTGTATGCATTGAACTGCGGGATGGCGATTGCCGCCAGGATACCGATGATCGCGATAACGATCATCAACTCGATGAGTGTAAAACCTTTTTCATCCTTTTTGTTTATTCTTGTAAACATTTTGTCTCCTCCTTTTTATTCTGTTCCCAATAGTAGTATTTAAATACGCTCAAAACTTACTAAAGCTCTTCTCTTACCTCCCCTCATAAGAATTCTCATCATGCTGCACAAAGGTGATACAAATAACATGCCATTTAAAACAACAATTATCTCAAATAACGCAACCTCTTTGATTCCAAATAGTTAGAGGCTTTTATTATAAAAAAGTCGATCAGACGATCCATATTTCTTCTTCATATTTCGTGGCTTTTGACATATTTCGTCACAATGCCTGACAATTTTTGTCATAAAATTACTGCACAATTCTGTAAACACGACTTGCCTACCTTTTTTTTATCCGAATCCCGGATTGGCAGGTGGTTTCACAGGCAAAGCCTAATGTTAAGTATCATGCTCAGAACCGCCCGTTTCAGATAGAGGCGTGGAAATTCTCCCAGAGGGGCCGTTCTCATTTTCCCGAAGAACAACCAAGTCTCGTTCTATTGTGACACTGTTATCTGGTGGGAATATTAGATCGAAGTTTAAACAGGCGCTGACACACATCAAGGATTGTTCAAGATTTATAAGTAATTATCTTATTTGAGACATCAACAGATGATACTGAAGATTGGATTTGAGAAGGGGATGTTTTTGATTGATAAGGTTTATTCATCAGAGCTGCGAAAACCTAATTTCTCTAGGCGGTACCTTAGTGACCTCATAGAAATACCTAAGAATTGAGAGGCCTTCTGCTTGGATCCTTGGGCCATTTCCATGGCCTTCATGATGTAATCCGTTTCGATCGCGGCCATAACCTTGTCCAACTCAATGCCGTCGAATGTCAGGTCACTATGGCGCCTATTCACCGATATAGGATCTTTTCTGAAGCTAGCCAGGGTCAGGCTCTCAGGTAAGACAATATTGGACGTTTCAAGGGCCACGCTTCTTTCGATGATGTTCTCCAATTCCCTCACGTTTCCAGGAAATCGGTATTGTCTAAGAAGCTCCATGGCATAGGCAGAGATTTTTTTGACGTCTTTGCCCAGTTCCCGGGCGCATTTATTTAAGAAATGCTGAGCCAATATGGCCAGGTCTCCAGTCCTGTCTCTCAAGGGCGGCATAGGGATATGTATCACATTGAGTCGAAAAAAGAGGTCCTCTCGAAACTTCCCATCCATCACCCGCTCTTCCAGGTCCCTATTCGTAGCAGATATAAAGCGGACATCCACCCTCTTCTCTTCGGTACCCCCCACAGCGACAAATGTTCGTTCTTGTATCACTCGAAGGAGTTTAACCTGGATAGTCGGAGAGAGCTCCCCTACCTCGTCAAGAAAGACCGTTCCTTCATGAGCAGCGTCAAACAAGCCTTGTTTATCAGAGACCGCGCCAGTAAACGCCCCCTTTTTATATCCGAAGAGCTCACTTTCAATCAGAGTCTCCGGCATCCCAGCACAGTTGATAACCACAAAAGGTCTATCCCTCCGAGGGCTTTCTCTGTGAATAGCCCTTGCAACCAGTTCTTTACCCGTTCCACTTTCACCTGAGATCAGGACATTGGTCTTGGTCGGACCGGCACGTTCTATCAAATCATAGACCTTCCTGATCTGCAGGCTTTCACCAATCAAATAGCCAAAGTGATAAATATCATCTTCTGAAGCATTCTTTTCCTTGTTATCAACAACGGGTTTCCTCGATGCAAGAGCTTCTCTGACGATCCTCTTGAAATCATTTACTTTAAAAGGTTTGGGGATATAGTCGTAGGCCCCCTCCCGCATGGCATCTACTGCAGTATCGGCAGTAGCAAAGGCTGAAATCATCACGACTACAATGTCAGGCATAACCGACTTGGCCTTCTTAAGCACACCGATACCGTCTATATCCTTCATTCTAATATCTGTGATCAGTAGATCGTATTCTTCTTTCTCAAGGAGTTCGCAGGCCTCTTCACCATTTTCTGCCAACGAGACTTGATACCCCTCCTTACTCAACATAATATTGAGAAATTCCCTCATGCTCTTCTCATCATCGACCACAAGGATTCTATATGTCTCCTCACCTGACAATTGGACCTCCAAAAAAAACCTCCTTGTCGATATACTAACAAGGAGGTTCTCTATACAATGGGGCAATGAAGTATGTCATGTGTAAGCGCGTTTTTGTTAAAATTTGTTTAGCTTGTCCAATAATATCAAATAGGGTACATTGAAATGTATCACAAAGAACTTTTCAAAATGATCCAGGATGAGCGCCCCTTTTATTCTTCTCAGGACTCGTTATCTTTGGCACTTACTTCTTTCTCAGGATCACTATCCTCGACTGATCCCTTCTCTTCAAAGGATTTCTTTACCTCTTTCTTTTTTGATCCGGTTCTGGTTGCAGATTTTGTACCCTTTCCCTTCTTCTTCGTCTTCTTTTCCTGTTCAGCCGGCAACAACTGTACCACTGAAACCGGCGCGCTATCACCTCTGCGGTTCCCTTTTTTGAAAATCCTTAGATATCCACCTTGACGGTCCGAGTAGCGGTCTTTCAATTCTTCGAAAAGCCTATGGGTCACATCTCTGTCCTTTATATATGAAAGGGCTTGACGCCTTGCATGCAGATCTCCCCTCTTTGAGAGGGTAATCATCTTTTCCGCAATGGGTCTTAACTCTTTTGCCTTCGAATCTGTTGTCTCCAGTCGCTCATATCTGAAAAGGGAGGTAACCATGTTTCTGAACATGGCATTCCGATGGCTCGAATTGCGCCCCAGTTTCCTTCCTGTCTTTCGATGCCTCATTTATTCGAATCCTCTTCTTTCCCCTTTTCCTGTGTCGGTTTGCCCTGTGGGAAATTATCTATTTTCATTCCTAACGAAAGTCCCATTTCCTCTAATATTCCTTTAATCTCATTAAGAGACTTCCTTCCGAAGTTTTTCGTTTTCAACATCTCAGCTTCGGTCTTCTGGACTAGTTCGGCAATAAGGCTAATATTGGCATGTTTCAGACAGTTTGCCGAACGAACCGACAATTCCAACTCTGAGACTGGTCTGAATAGGTTTTCGTTAAGTTTTTCTTCCTGCTCTTCCTCTTCGACTGGTTCGGGACCCTCTTCAAAATTAACAAAAGGGATCATTTGCTCTTTGAGAATCTTCGCTGCAAATCCTAAGGCATCTTTGGGAACAATGCTGCCATTTGTCCATATTTCCAGAGTCAGTTTATCGTAATCAGTAATCTGACCAACCCTAGCATTAGTAACGACATAATTGACTTTTTGAATGGGGGAAAAGAAAGCATCCACTGGGATCACACCAATGGGTTGATTCTTAATCTTGTGCTTTTCAGCAGGGACATATCCCTTCCCCATCTTTACAACCATTTCCATATTGAGTTTACCTTCTTTGCTCAAGGTAGCAATATGCTGCTTAGGATTCAGTATTTCCATTAACCCGTCGCTTTCAATAGCCGCTCCTGTCACCATCCCTTCCCCTTTTTTGGAAAGTCGAACCTTTGCCTCCTCCACATCAATCAACCTGATTTTGAGCTCTTTCAAGTTCAAGATGATATCTGTAACATCCTCAATAACACCGGGAATGGTAGTAAATTCATGAACAACATCGTCAAATGAAACTGAGACGATGGCCGCTCCTTGCAGTGAAGAAAGCAGTATCCGCCTTAACGAATTACCAACGGTGATCCCGAAGCCTCTCTCGAGCGGTTCACAGATGAATTTACCATATGTATCAGTGCGACTATCCTCATCGAGAACAATCGTTTTCGGTCTAATCAACTCTCGCCAATTTCTTGTTTTTAAATCTTTCAAGGAATCCCCCCTAATGCGGTCCAAATCGATGGAAGTTACTGGACTGACTTGTCCCTATTTGGAATACAGCTCCACGATGAGTTGCTCCTGAATAGGCATGGTTAGATCTTCACGATTGGGGAGAGTCTTCAAGATACCCCTAAATTCTTCTTTTCGCACTTCAATCGACTCTGGAATGCCCCTTCGAACGACTGTCTCCATGGCCTCTGAAATCGCCGCCACTTCACGGCTTCCTTCCTTCACCTGGATGACATCACCAACCTTTACCTGATAAGAAGGAATATTAACCTTTCTATCATTAACTGTAAAATGATTGTGCCTAATGAGTTGCCTTGCTTGTTGCCTAGAAGAAGCAAATCCCATCCTATACACAACATTATCCAATCGACATTCAAGCAAAACCAGAAGGTTTGTGCCCGTAATCCCTTTTTGTTTTTCAGCGCGATAATAATACAACCTGAACTGTTTTTCCAGTACACCGTAGATTCTCTTGACTTTCTGTTTTTCTCTCAACTGCAATTTATAATCAGAGAGTTTACCTCCACGTCTCTGGCCATGCTGACCCGGTGGATAGGATCTCCTCTCAAACGCACATTTATCTCCATAACAGCGATCTCCCTTTAAGAACAACTTCAAGTTCTCCCGCCGGCATAGCCTACATGATGCACCAGTATCTCTGGCCAAAACAGATCTTCCTCCGTTATTGATTAGGCATTGATCAACGACCATTTTCCGCTGATCATCGATCATCTCTCACCTAATTCTATTGAAAAACTATTTAACACACCCTTTCGATACTACTACTTAGTTGCATTAATTCGCGTAAAACTAAATCCCATAATATCAATAGGTTAAATAGATATAAACTAATGCGGACTTTGGCAACTTAGTACTACTCTATTCTTTTTTATCCTAAGCATTTTAGCTTAATTTAACCATTTCATCTATATCCTCCGTCTCTTGGGAGGACGACACCCATTGTGAGGGATAGGTGTAACATCCCTGATGAGGCTGATGGATAGGCCGTGGACCTGCAAGGCCCTTATAGCCGCTTCCCTGCCTACACCGGGGCCTTTCACTCTAACTTCAGCCATTCTCAATCCTTGTTCCATGGCCTGTTTGACAGCGTCCTGAGCGGCAAGCTGAGCAGCAAAAGGAGTGCTTTTTCTCGAACCCTTGAAACCCTGCCGGCCGGCACTTGATGAAGCAATAACATTGCCATTGTTATCTGTCACGGTAACGATCGTGTTATTGAATGTAGATCGAATATGAATGACGCCCACAGGAACATTCTTCTTCTCTTTCTTTGATCTACCAACTTTTTTTGCCGCCTTTGCCATCATCACTCCTCAGATCCAAAAACCGAATATAGAAAAGAGAACATCAACATATTCAGATCAGTCTTTCTTCCTCTTACCAACAACTGACCTGCGAGGCCCCTTTCTGGTTCGTGCATTGGTGCTTGTCCTCTGCCCTCTAACCGGCAGGCCCCTTCGGTGGCGTAAACCACGATAGGCCCCAAGATCCATTAACCTCTTGATATTCATGGACACTTCTCGCCTGAGATCGCCTTCCACCCTGTATTTCTCATCAAGAATCTTTCTAATCGAGGTTATCTGATCTTCAGTAAGTTGATCCGAAGCCGTGTCCAGATCGACTCTGGCCTCCGTCAGTATCTTCCTGGAATTGCTTCGGCCTATGCCGTATATATAGGTTAAGGCAATCTCTATTCTCTTTCCCTTTGGCAAATCAACGCCTGCTATCCTGGCCAATCCCCAACTCCTTTCAACCCTGTCGTTGCTTGTGTCGCGGGTTCTCGCAGATCACGCGCACCGTCCCTCTTCGTTTGATAATCTTACATTTAATACAGATCTTTTTAACAGAAGCTCGAACTTTCATGATTCAAATACCTTAGTCATAATATTTTGTCTGCCCATTCATGACTAGACACATACAATCCGACTCGATATACCTCTTTCTTCCACATCCTTCATTCTCAGAAGGTCCAAGCCCCGGCGATAAGCCCTTTTCCCACCTACCTAACCTTACCAAGGCCCTTTTTCATGAATCCCTCATAGTGGCGTGTCAACATATGGGATTCTATTTGATTGGATGTATCCATGGCAACGCCAACCACAATTAAAAGGGCAGTTCCACCAAAATAGAGCGGAATGTTAAGCTGGTAGTAAAAAATCTGAGGCAAAACGCACACTGCCGATATATACAAGGCCCCGGTAAGGGTTATTCGAGTCAGAACTCTGTCAATATATTCAGCCGTATTTTTACCCGGCCTGATTCCCGGGATAAAGCCACCCTGTCTCTTCATATTATCAGCGACGTCCACGGGATTGAACTGGACCGCCGTATAGAAATAGCAGAAGAAGATGATGAGGATGACATATAAGATGTTATAAACCGGATGACTCCCCCGCAGAAGAGTGTTGATCGCATAGTCTAACCATGGAATATCTTGAAGATCGACAATATTGCCGATGGTCGCTGGAAACATAAGCATGGAGGAGGCAAATATCGGCGGAATGACTCCAGAAGTATTGATCTTCAATGGTAAATGCGTACTCTGCCCGCCATACATCTTCCTCCCAATGACTCTCTTTGCGTATTGTACGGGTATTCTCCTCTGCGCCCTCTCCATAAAGACAATAAATCCAACAATGGCGATCATCAGTGCAACCACAATGGCCATGAAAAAAGGACTGATTTGTCCGATCCTGATCAATTCAAAAACACGACTCACACCAGGGAAGAATCGTGCAACGATGCCGGAAAAAATAATCAGGGATATGCCGTTTCCAACACCTCTCTCCGTAATCTGCTCCCCCAACCACATCAGAAAAGCGGTCCCTGCTGTCAAAGTAATCACCGTAAGAAGTCGAAATCCCCACCCGCCCACGAGAACAACCGGGGCTCCGTCAGGGCTGGACATTCTTTCCAACATATAGGCTATTCCAAGACCTTGAATGACGCTTATGACAACCGTCCCATACCTGGTATACTGGGTAATTTTCTTTCGTCCTTGTTCTCCTTCTTTTCTCAGTTTCTCCAGATGAGGCACGACAATGGCCAATAGCTGCAGGATAATGGAAGCGCTAATATATGGCATAATCCCCAGTGCCATGACAGACATTTTCTGAAGGGCTCCGCCAGAGAACATATTGAAAAGCCCCAGCACGGTTCCCTGCATTTTATTAAAAAAGGCGGCTAGAGCCGCAGCATCAACTCCAGGAGTGGGAATATGACACCCCACCCGGTATACGATGAGCATAAGGAGAGTAAATAGGATCCTCCTTTTTAATTCGGGGATCTTGCCAATATTTTGAAAACCACTAATCAACGTTTTCTATCTAACCTCATTACGAAATATGCCTATCAAACAATCTCGACTCTGCCGCCCACTGCCTTGATCTTCTCTCTGGCGCTCTTACTGGTTTTATTCACCTTCACAGTCAAAGGATGAGTAATCTCTCCGTCTCCTAACAGCTTCACAGCCTTTTTTGCCCGTTTCACAAGTCCCGCGCTCCTGAGCACCTCTAAATCCAGTTCTGTGTCCGGGCTGAATCTCTCCAAATCTCCGACATGGATTAAGGCATATTGTTCCTTAAAGATGTTGGTGAATCCTCGCTTGGGGAGTCGCCTGTGCAAAGGCATCTGTCCACCCTCGAATCCGGGTCGCAAGCTCCCACCTGAACGAGCCTTCTGACCTTTGTGGCCACGACATGATGTCTTACCGTGACCAGAGCCGGGCCCTCTACCCACCCTTTTTTTCTTCTTTTTTGCACCTTTCATTGGTGAGAGATCGTGGATTCTCATATGTATTCCCTTTTTCTACCAAAGCGCTGCATCAGAACGACGAGTCCCGTTAAAAAAAACGCGCCATTGCTTGAAGCCGACCGATGCTGGATACTAGATGCTCGATACTGGATAAACAAAAAGAGGATCATTTAGAATCAAGCATCCAGAAACCAGTATCTAGTATCTTCTGCGATATGTTAACTCTCACTATCAGTCCGCCTAACGCGGATAAACTCTAGGATCCTGACTTATACAGACTCCTAGACCTCAATCTTGACCAAAAAGGAGACCTTATTGATCATTCCCCTTATAGCCGCAGTATTGTCAAGGGTGACTGTTTTGTGCAGCTTTGTTAAGCCAAGCCCCCTAAGCGTTTGACGTATTTTCTTGTTCTTGCCTATTCCGCTTTTGATTAATGTCACATTGATCGTATCAGCCATAGTCTTCACTCTGTCACGCACCCGAATCATCTATTGAAGTAATTCCTTGACCGTCTTACCCCGGCGACGAGCAAAGTCTTCTGCACTCCTTAGAGTCTGCAATCCCTTTAACGTGGCTTTGATTAGATTATGAGGGTTATGAGATCCCAAGCATTTTGTTAGGATGTTCTGAATGCCTGCCGCTTCCAAAACCGCCCGAACTGCCCCCCCCGCAATCACTCCTGTTCCGGGTCTTGCGGGCTTGAGAAGAACACTTCCTGACCCCCATTTTCCGATGATTTCGTGTGGGATTGTACCATCAAGTACAGGAACTATTTTCATGTTTTTTTTGGCCTTCTCAACGCCTTTCCTAATGGCCTCCGGGACTTCATTGGCTTTTCCTAGGCCACCACCGACCATTCCTTTGCCGTCGCCTACAATGACAATTGCGCTAAAGCTGAAACGCCGACCTCCCTTGACGACCTTGGCGACACGGTTAATATGAACCACCTTCTCTATAAGCTGACCTTCATCCTCTTCCGTAAACAATAGACCTCTCCCTTTGCTTTGTTCCATTTGAGTAGTATCCCTTACCTCAAAAAGAATGGATAAGAATCAAAACTTAAGGCCATGCTGTCGCGCACTTTCAGCAAGGACCTTGATACGGCCGTGATACAAAAAACCGTTTCTGTCAAAAACAACCCTATCAATCCCTTTCTTCAGTGCCCGCTTGGCGATCCATTCTCCGATAAAGGCAGCGCCTTCTCTATTACCTCCCTTGCCATGAATTTGTGGCTGAAGGTCCTTTGACAGAGATGAGGCGTCGACCAGGGTATTGGAGGTTATATCATCGATAATCTGTGCGTAAATATGTTTTGAACTCTTAAACACAGAAAGCCTAGGGATCTCAGGGAGTCCCTTAATCCTCTTTCTTACCCTTTTCTTTCTCTTTAATCTTGCCTCTCTCTTGTTAATAGTTCCCATAATCCTATCCGAAGTTAAGGACAATGCCCCAATTCTTGCAAACAAATGCTATTTGCCTGCCACTGTCTTTCCTGCCTTTCTCCTTATCATCTCTCCCGAGTACCGGATACCCTTCCCTTTATAGGGTCCCGGACTTCTCAACCCACGGATTTCCGCGGCGGTCGCTCCGAGAAGTTCCTTGTCCGCACCACGCAGAGTGATTTTGGTCTTTTCCACTGTTGCCTCTATGTTATCGGGCAATTTGAATTCTATCGGTTTGGAATAACCCAGATGAAAGGTGGCTGTATTACCAGACAACTCAGCCCTATAACCGACGCCTACGATTTCAAGCCCCCGCTCAAAACCCTGACTCACACCAGTCACCATGTTGGCTATCAGGGCTCTATGGAGCCCATGAAGAGATCTTGACTCCTTACTCTTATCATTCACAGTAACAATGATCTCATCATTTTCACTACGGATATTGACGCCGGGATGAATTCTGCGACTGAGTTTCCCCTTGGACCCTTCTACAGTCAGAAGATCTCCTTTGATATCGATCTTGACTCCTTTTGGTATAAGAATAGGCTTCTTGCCTACACGTGACATCTTCACCCTCCGGTCGGAAAATCATTTCAGAAATTCAGGGAATAGCCTCACTTGCCCAGAAATCTACCACACAGAACAGAGGACCTCTCCACCAATCCCTCTTTTTCTGGCCTCTCTATCTGTCATAACGCCCTCTGAAGTGGAAAGGATGTTCACGCCGAGTCCCCCAAGGGCCTGTGGGATCCTATCACATTTGGTATAGAATCTGCGACCAGGTTTACTCAGCCTCTTGAGGCCGCCAATAATGGGCTCTCCGTTCTCATCATATTTCAGGGAAATCCTTATGATTTCTCTCGACCCCTCTGTCATTTTTCTGTAATTCTTAATAAACCCTTCCGCTTTCAGGGCATTAGCGATACTCACCTTTATTTTGGAACTAGGAACATCCACGGTGCTATATGATGCAGTCTGCGCATTCCTTATTCTGGTCAACATATCCGCAATGGGATCGCTTATACTCATCTATTCTACTCCTCTATGAGCGTCATACACGATAGGCTGAATTACCAGCTTGACTTAATCACGCCGGGAATCTCTCCTCTTAAAGCCATGTTCCGAAAACATATACGGCAGAGGCCGAACTTCCTAAAATAAGCCCTCGGTCTTCCGCAAATGGGACATCTATTATATTGTCGTGTCGTAAACTTCTGTTTCCTCTGAGCTCTCACAATTAAGGCCGTTCTAGCCACCACATCCTCCTTATCAATTTCTAAAAGGCATACCAAGAGCCTTCAGCAAAAACAGGCCCTCTGCATCTGTTCCTGCCGATGTCACGATGGAGATGTTCAATCCTCGTATCTTGTCTATCTTGTCGTAATCAATCTCAGGGAAAATGATTTGTTCCTTAATTCCTATCGTACAATTGGCACGTCCGTCAAAAGTCTTATCAGATAGACCCCTGAAGTCTCTAACTCTTGGGAGAGCCACATTGAAGAGTTTATCAAGAAATTCATACATCCTCTGATGCCGTAAAGTCACCATACACCCGATGGGCATACCCTGCCGAAGCTTGAACCCGGCAATAGACCTTCTTGCATTTGTGATAACCGCTTTCTGTCCCGCAATAAGACTCAACTCTTCAACACTCTTATCAAGAACCTTGATGTTGTATATGGCTTCGCCAAGACCCATATTCAATACAACTTTTTCAGCACGTGGCACCGCCATGATGCTCTTATAACCAAACTCCTTCATCATGGTGGGAATGACCTCTTTTTCGTATTTTTCTTTCAGTCGAGACAACCGTGTTTCCTCCGCATCAAACGGGCTGCCTAGCCCATCCGCAAAAGAATACTCCTTTTCTCTGCCGTGAATGATCGGCTAATATCTTCACAAATCAAACATCCAACAGTTCGCCGCACTTCTTGCAGGCTCGAACGCGTGATCCATCCTCCAATTTTCGCTTTTCAATCCTCGTGGGCTCAGCGCATTTGTTGCACACCAGCATAAGATTAGAGATGTGTATAGAGGCTTCTTTTTCTATGATTCCTCCTTTGGCGTTTTTTCCGCCAGGCCTTGTGTGTCGCTTGACCACATTAGCCTTTTCCACAATGGCACGTCTTTTCTCCGCATCCACCTTCAACACGGTTCCAATCCGTCCCTTCTCTTTACCCTTTCGGACGATAACCTTATCGTCTTTTTTAATTACTGTGTGCTGTTTAGCCTTCACTTGTTCTGCTCCTGTCAAATCGGCTTACCTAAAGTACTTCTGGGGCCAAGGAGATAATCTTCATAAATCTTTTTGCTCTCAATTCCCTGGCTACAGGGCCAAAAATCCTTGTCCCAATAGGCTCATTCTGCTGATTGACCAATACTGCAGAGTTATCGTCAAACTTGATGTATGAGCCGTCCGGTCTGCGGATTTCCTTTGCGGTACGAACAACCACTGCCCTCATGACCTCTCCCTTTTTGACCTTGGAATTGGGCATAGCTTCCTTCACGCTAACCACCACCAGATCACCCACACTGGCGTATCGCCTCTTCGACCCGCCAAGCACTTTAATACACAGGAGCAGTTTTGCTCCGGAATTATCTGCCACATTAAGTTTCGTTTCGGCCTGTATCACGATGCCTGCTCCATTGAGCCATTATTGTCTTCACTTGTTTCATCAATCACACTTCTCTCTATAATCTCAAGCACCTGCCATCTCTTCTTCTTGCTGATAGGACGCGTCTCAATGATCCTTACCCTATCACCCACCAGGCATTTGTTTTGTGGGTCATGGACCAAGTACTTGGCTTGTCTTCTCACATATTTCTTATACATCTTGTGTTTCTTCAGCCGACTGACCAGGACTGCGGCTGTTTTATCCGTCTTGTTACCAACCACAATACCCGTAAGCTTCTTCTTCACGCCTCTTTGTGTCATGTCAATACCTATTTATCTGTACCGCTTGATAATGCGCTCTCTCTAAGCACGGTTTTGACTCGGGCCAAGTCTTTCTTTGTCATTCCAATGACGGCTGTATTACCAAGCTGTCCTGTCGCTTTCTGGATCTTCAGGTTAAATAGCTCCTTATTGAGTCCTTCTTCCTTCTCCCTCAATTCTTCAACACTTAAGTCACGCAAATCCTTCGTTTTCAACATGACTACCTCCTGGTCACGAATCTTGTGGAAAACGGTAGTTTGTGACTTGCGAGCCGGAAGGCCTCTGCTGCGATACTCTCTCCCACTCCTTCCATTTCGTACAATATCCTTCCAGGCTTGACCACAGCCACCCATGACTCAGGGGCCCCTTTTCCCTTGCCCATTCTTGTTTCTGCAGGCTTCTTGGTAATGGGCTTATCAGGAAATATTCGAATCCAGATCTTTCCCCCGCGTTTCACGTGTCTGGTCATGGCAACTCGAGCAGCCTCAATCTGTTGGGCCGTCATAAGGGCACATTCCAGGGCCTGTAGTCCGAAGTCACCAAACTCCAGCGTCGCCCCTTTGCTCATGCACTTGCCCTTCAATCGACCCTTTTGTCTCTTTCGGTACTTAATTTTCTTTGGACTTAGCACAAGAATTCCTAACCTTTCTTCTCGGGTAAGATCTCACCCTTGAACAGCGTGACCTTTACACCTACCACCCCATAAGTCGTATAGGCCTCGGCAAAACCATAGTCTATATCGGCTCTAATGGTGTGGAGAGGGACCCTGCCTTTTCGGTACCACTCTCTTCGCGCCATCTCAGCCCCCCCCAGGCGGCCGCTGCAAGCAATCTTTATTCCCTGAACACCAAACCGTAGAGCAGAACTAACACTCTTCTTCATAGCTCTACGAAATGAGATACGGCGAACAAGCTGCATAGCCACGTTCTCGGCCACCAATTGGGCGTCAACTTCGGGTTTTCGGACTTCCTGAATATCGAGAATGATTTCTCTATTTATTCTTTTCTCCAAATCTCGCTTCACATTCTCGATTTCCGCCCCCTTTTTCCCAATCACCAAACCGGGCCGGGCCGTATGAATCTTGATCCTCACTTTGCTCGCTGCTCTTTCAATCTCAATCTTGGAAACTCCGGCTTGGGACAGTCTTTTTTTCAAAAAACGTCGGATACGATAGTCTTCCAGAACAAAGTTCTTGTATTCCTTTCTAGCGAACCATCTAGAGTCCCAATCTCTGTTAATGCCTAACCTGAAGCCGATCGGATTAACCTTTTGTCCCAAGACCCACCTCCATCATTTTCTCCCTCCGATTTAGTTAGACTTTTTTTCCACTAAATCGGGGGAAGTGTGTTATTCTCTCGCAAACTCAACAAGTATAAGATCTTTATATCTCATCCAGAACCACGGTCAGATGACTTGTCCTTTTCCTTATTCTCATGGCTCTACCCATGGCACGAGGCCGAAATCTTTTTAGAATGGGGCCTTCGTCGGCATAAATCCGTTTAATATAGAGTTTGTCCACGTCCATCTTAAAATTTTGTTCAGCATTAGCCACTGCAGAGTTGATGAGCTTTTTGAGGATGAAGGCCCCTTTTTGTGGGGCAAAAGAGAGCTGATTCAACGCTTCTTCTATTCTTCTTCCCCTGATCTCATCCATAATCAGTCTGACTTTCCGAGGCGATATTCTGATGAATCTCGCCACTGCCCTTGATTCCATTATTACCCTCTCAGGCGGGACTTCTTGTCACCGGCATGTCCGTAAAATATTCTGGTCGGCGCGAATTCGCCTAACTTATGTCCCACCATGTCTTCAGCGATAAATACGGGTAAAAATTTTTTCCCGTTATGTACGGCAAAAGTAAGACCAACAAATTCAGGGAGGATCGTGGATCTCCTCGACCAGGTCTTAATGATCTTCATACTGCGGGTTTCCGTTGCCTCATTGACCTTTTTCAGAAGGTGATCATCAACAAAAGGTCCCTTTTTCAATGATCGTGGCAAACCTGTTCCTCCTTATTCCAGCCAAACATATTTGAAAACTGTTTCAACCATATTTCAATCCTGAGCATCATAACGATGACTCGAACGATCAAGTTTTCAGAATTCAGTGTTCAGAGTTCAGGAGGGTGCAGGGATAGGGCCCCAAGTCAACTTTCCTGAACGCTGAACACCGAACACTGAAAACTCATTTACTTCCCTATTTCCGTTTCTTGACGATGTATTTATCGCTCGATTTCTTGCCTCTCGTCTTGTATCCCTTAGTGGGCACACCCCAAGGTGTAACCGGATGACGACCTCCGGAGGATTTCCCTTCTCCACCTCCATGGGGATGATCGACCGGGTTCATAGCCACTCCACGGACATGAGGCCTTCTACCTTTCCATCGGTTCCTGCCCGCCTTGCCAATGCTAATATTCTCATGTTCCAAGTGTCCAATCTGTCCAAGGGTTGCCTTGCACTCGAGAGCGATCATTCGGACTTCCCCAGATGGCAGTTTCACTTGGGCGTATTTTCCTTCTTTGGCCATAAGTTGGGCGTAACCTCCGGCGCTTCTCACCATTTGTCCACCATGGCCTGCGTTCAATTCTATGTTGTGAATCTGTGTTCCCAAGGGCATGTCCCTTAGCTTCACTGTGTTCCCCGGTCTGATATCAGCCCCTTCTCCGGAGAGGATTCGATCACCGACTTTGAGCCCTAGGGGGGCAAGAATATATCTCTTTTCACCGTCCGTATAGTGCAGGAGTGCAATGCGGGCGGAACGATTGGGGTCATATTCAATGGATGCAACACGTGCCGGCACACCATCCTTGTCCCGCTTGAAATCAATGACTCTGTATTGACGTTTGTGACCACCCCCATGGTGTCTGGTCGTCATACGGCCCAGAGCGTTTCTCCCCCCACTCTTTTTCAGTGGTCTCAGGAGCGCCTTTTCAGGACTCTTACGTGTGATCTCTTCAAAGCTGGATGATGTTTGAAATCTTCGAGCCGGTGATGTTGGTTTGTGTTTCTTGATGCTCATGCTTAGTCTACATTCCCTCAAAGAATTCGATGTTCTCTCCTGGAGCAAGCCTAACGATTGCCTTCTTCCAATCCGCCCTTTTCCCTATATTCCTTCCCATCCTGCGGGTCTTACCCTTCATATTCATGGTTTTGACATCCGATACCTTGGTTTTAAAGAGGGTTTCAACCGCTTGTCTGATTTCCACTTTGTTCGCCCTCCTGTCCACCTTGAACACGATCTGGCTGTTGAGTTCTTTTAATCCGGTTCCCTTCTCTGTAATAAGAGGGGCCTTGATAACTTTGTATAGGTCCATTAGGAAATCAACGCCTCCTCTATGCCGCTAATTGCGGATTGATCCAACAAAAGATGATCATACCTCAAAATGTCATAGGCATTGAGCCCTTCGTGTCTCATCACCTTTATCCAAGGCACATTTCTGGATGATTTTTCCAGGTTTTCATTCTGGTCCTTTGTTACGATCAACGCCCGGTCGACTTTAAAATTGCTCATCACCTCAACGAAATCCTTAGTCTTGATCTCGGGAAATTCAAAACGGTCGACGATAACCAGCCGATTTGTCTGATATTTGTCCGACAGTGCCATGCACACAGCAGACCTTTTGACTTTTCTTGGTGTCCTGTGAATATACTTCCGCGGGGAGGGGCCAAAAACGACACCCCCACCTCTTCTCGTTGGTGACGCGGCATCACCTACCCTGGCCCTGCCTGTTCCCTTCTGACGCCAGAGTTTGCCACCGGAGCTCTTTACTTCAGATCGGCCTTTTGCCGAGGCACTCCCTGATCTTCGTTTTAAAAGCTGGCCTGTAACCACCTGATGGAGAACGTGTGTCTTAATAGGCCCATTGAAGACGTCCTCATTCAACTCCGCTTGACCCGTCTTTTCACCCTTTAAGTTGTATACGTCAATAATGGCCATTAGATTTCTCAACTCATATTAGCAACAGCATTCAAATTTTGACAATCTCGACCAGGCTGTTCCGACTCCCAGGAACAGAGCCTTTCAGGGCGATGACATCCTGTTCGGGTCTCAAATCCAAAATCTCTAATTTCTTGATCGTTACCCTCTGATTTCCCATTCTGCCGGGAAGTTTCTTCCCTTTAAAAACTCTTCCGGGCGTCGCAGTCATACCGATGGACCCGGGAACTCTGTGAGACCGAGAGCCATGGGTCTTCCTGCCACCGGAAAAACCCCATCGTTTCGTGACACCGGTGAAACCCCTACCTTTGCTTCTACCAGAGACCTGAACCATATCCCCAATCTCGAAAATATCTGATTTGATCTCTTGTCCGACTTCAAACGCTGCGGCATCGTCCACTCTAATTTCAGCTAAATACCTATAAAAGACATCCCCAGCGGCTTTAAAATGTCCTTTCAAGGGTTGATTGATCCGCTTCTCCTCCTGCGTCTCAAATCCTACCTGAATGGCCTCATAGCCGTCCTTTACAGAACTCTTCTTCTGGATAACAACACAGGGCCCGGCCTTTATGATGGTCACGGGAATACTTACGCCATCTTCAATAAAGTAGCGTGTCATCCCCAGTTTTTTCCCAATGAGCTTCTTACCCATTATTAAATATCCGTATTTCGCTATTTACAGTTTAATTTCAACATCCACACCGGCAGCGAGGTCAAGCTTCATAAGGGCATCAACAGTCTGCTGAGTCGGCTCCAGAATATCCAGAAGCCGTTTATGAGTCCTTATTTCAAATTGTTCCCGAGATTTCTTGTTCACATGGGGAGATCTCAACACGCAGTATTTGTTTATCATTGTAGGAAGAGGGATGGGGCCGGCGATTTTCGCACCAGTTTCTCTTGCTGTTTCGACAATTTCCATAGCTGACTGGTCCAGAAGCTTATGGTCATAAGCCTTTAGTCTAATACGAATCTTCTGATTGGCTATCCCTTTATCCATGATGTCCCTTTACTGTTTTAGAAGCAGAGTCCTTACTCGTAGATTTCACTAATGACGCCCGCGCCAACGGTGCGTCCACCCTCACGGA
>CAZFMX010000020.1:0-41155 GCA_964520425.1 uncultured Desulfobacteraceae bacterium | reverse complement strand
GTGTTGAGGTCATTGGGGCAACCATTCCGGTTATCATGAAGGCCGAAGACAGGGAACAATTCCGGGACGCTATGAATCATGTCGGTCTGCGGGTTCCCAAGAGTGGGATAGTCAAGGATATGGATCAGGCCAGAAAAGTGGCAGAGACTATCGGCTACCCCCTCATCATCAGGGCCAGCTTTACACTGGGTGGGATCGGCAGCGGTGTGGCTTACAACCGGGAAGAAATGGAGGCCCTTGCTAAGAGCGGGCTTAGTGCGAGTATGATTTCCGAGGTGATCATGGAGGAATCCCTGATTGGCTGGAAAGAATATGAGCTGGAGGTCATGCGGGATTTCAAGGACAACGTGGTCATCATCTGCTCCATCGAGAATTTTGATGCCATGGGTGTCCATACGGGCGATAGTATCACGGTAGCCCCTGCCCAGACCCTCACGGATAAAGAGTATCAAAATATGAGGGATGCGGCCATTGACATTATCCGGGAGATCGGGGTGGAGACCGGAGGATCCAATATCCAGTTTGCCATTCATCCGAATACCGGCGAAATGGTTGTTATAGAGATGAATCCCAGGGTGTCCAGAAGCTCGGCCCTTGCCTCCAAGGCCACCGGATTTCCTATTGCAAAGATTGCTGCTAAATTGGCAGTTGGATACACTCTGGATGAAATTGCCAACGATATTACCCAAAAAACCCTTGCATCGTTTGAACCTACCATCGATTACTGCGTGGTCAAAATCCCTCGTTGGGCCTTTGAGAAGTTTCCTGGCGCAGAGGACCGCTTAACCACGTCTATGAAATCGGTAGGAGAGGCCATGGCCATTGGAAGGACCTTCAAAGAATCCCTTCAAAAGGCGATTCGTTCGCTGGAGATCGGCCGATTCGGGCTCGGTATGGATATTCCGGAGGACAAACTATCCGAACTGGATATGCAGGAGATCGAGCAAGGCCTGGTTCATCCCAACTCAAAGAGGATTTTCTACATTCGAGAGGCTTTTCGCGCACAGATGTCCCTTGAAAGAGTCTATGAATTGAGCCATATCGATCGCTGGTTTCTCTTTCACATGGAGCAGATCTATGAGATGGAGGAAAAGCTCAGGGCACTTAGGCGAAGAGGAGTCCCTCTTGAAGATTGGGATGCAGATTTCTTGAAACAGGTCAAAGAGTATGGGTATTCCGACGTCCAACTTGCAATGTTGTTTAACCAAAAAGAGAAGGCCGTTAGGGAGATACGGGCTAAACGGGCCGTTAAACCGGTGTACAAGCTGGTGGATACATGCGCTGCAGAGTTCGAGGCCAAAACGCCTTACTATTATTCCACCTATGAGCAGGAGAATGAGATCCGTTCTTCCGGTAAAAGGAAAGTGGTGATCCTGGGAGGAGGAGCCAACAGAATAGGGCAAGGCATCGAGTTTGATTATTGCTGTGTGCAGGCCTCATATGCCCTTCGAGAGATGGGGATCGAGAGCATTATGGTTAATAGCAATCCGGAGACCGTGAGTACGGATTATGACACCTCAGATAAACTCTATTTTGAGCCCCTGACTACAGAAGATGTATTGAACATTATTGAACAGGAAAAACCGGAAGGTGTGATCGTCCAATTCGGGGGACAGACGCCTTTAAACATAGCGGTCCCTTTGGAAGAGGCCGGTGTTACTATTCTCGGCACCAGTCCCGACAGCATAGACAGAGCCGAAGACCGAAAGAGGTTTCAGGCACTCCTGGAGAAAGTGAATCTCCGTCAACCTAAGAATGGCATCGCCACCCACGAGAAAGAAGCCATAGAGGTGGCCGGAAAGATCGGATATCCTGTAGTGGTGAGACCCTCCTTTGTGTTGGGTGGGAGAGCTATGAAAATTGTGTATGACCAGGCTGGTTTGGAGTATTACATGGGGAGTGCCGTTCAGGTATCTCCCGGTAAACCGGTATTGATTGACCGGTTTCTCAGACATGCCGTGGAAATCGATGTGGACGCCCTATCCGACGGCGAGGATACGATTATTGGCGGGATCATGGAACACATTGAGGAGGCGGGAATCCATAGTGGTGATAGTGCTTGCGTCCTTCCCCCCATATCCCTGGGGCCGGAGATTCTTGAGCAGATCACAATGTATACCAAGGCTCTGGCGCGGGAGCTTAACGTTGTGGGCTTGATGAACATCCAGTTTGCCGTGAAAAATGAGGAGATCTATGTCCTGGAGGTCAATCCAAGGGCATCGAGAACAGCCCCCTTTGTCAGCAAGGCCACGGGCGTACCATTACCCAGACTGGCCACCAAAGTGATCATGGGAGAACGCCTCAAAGATCTGGGCCTGACTCATGAGGTTATTCCATCTCATGTCTCCGTAAAGGAGTCGGTTTTTCCCTTTGCCCGGTTTCCAGGAGTGGACGCCCTTCTGGGGCCGGAGATGAAATCGACTGGCGAGGTGATGGGTATTGATGAATCCTTTGGCCTTGCCTTTGCTAAGGCACAGTTGGCTGCGGGGCAGAGACTGCCTTTGTCTGGGACTGTGTTTATCAGCCTGAAGGATGAAGACAAGATGAACCTTCTGAACACGGTATTTCTCCTTAATGACCTTGGGTTTAAGATTGTAGCCACAGGAGGGACATCAATCTTCATTACACAACATGGGATCCCCAATCAGCGGGTCAGTAAGGTGCGTGAAAGTCGTCCCCATATTGTAGATATGATCAAAAACGGGGAGATCGATCTGATCATCAACACCACGAGTGATAAGAAAGCAATCACGGAATCCTTTTCAATTCGTCGGGCGGCCATTACGTTCGATATCCCTTACACAACGACCGTAGCAGGAGCCAAGGCTACGGCCTTGGGTATCAAATCTATGGTCCAAGGAGAACTGAAGGTTAAGCCCCTCCAGGAATACCATAGCAGGATTGGACATTGATTATTGAACATTGAGTGTTTATCATTATACACTGATAAATGATATTGCTTAGTTGTGATCTAAACCCACCGCCTCTGGCGGTGGACCCGGAAAGGTTCTACCGTTCCGGCGAGAAACGAATGGTTTCTTAGTACAAGGAGATAAGCTCAAAGGGCAGAGGCTTTTCTTCCGTTCCGAGGCTCCCGGTCTGGTCTTTTCAATGACTTATCTGCGAGGGAAACTTGCCCCCTCCGCTGTTCTTCCCGTCTCTTTGAGACGGGAAGCCAGGGCTTCCCCCACAGATAAGTCACGAAAAGAAGGCGTCCTCCCGCCAGTCACAACAGAAAAGCCTCTATCCTTTGAGCCCCCTTCGAGGGGGCTGCTTGAGGCTTTCCGCTATGCGGAAAGAGTACTCACTCAATCAGAAAAAATCGCAAATCAGAAATTTGAAATATGAAAATCGGACATTAAGGATAATGAATCTACAATCTACAATCGTCAATCGGCAATCAAGAATCCCATCTGGTCCCAAAGACGAATGCGGTCTATTCGGTGTCTATGGCCATGAAGATGCTGCCAAACTGGCCTATTTCGGACTCTATGCCCTCCAGCACAGAGGCCAGGAGAGCGCTGGTATCGTGGTATCCGACGGGGAGTGCGTATCAGAACACAAAGCCATGGGACTGGTGTCGGAGGTCTTTGATGAGCAGATTCTGGATTCACTCAAAGGGCACATGGCCCTCGGCCATGTTCGGTACTCCACCACAGGTTCCTCTCTCTTGTCCAACGCACAGCCCTTCAGGATTCGGTATGCGGGGAAGTACCTCGCCATTGCCCACAACGGAAATCTTGTGAATGCACGTAAGTTGAGATCGGATTTGGAAGCGAGCGGGTCTGTCTTTCAAACCACCATGGACAGTGAGATTGTGCTTCACCTCGTTGCCAAGGGAATGAGGGACGGTCTGGAGCAGGCCGTAGCCCGGGCCATGCAACAGATCAAAGGAGCCTACTCCATGGCCATCATGACCGAGGATACCCTGATCGCATTCAGGGACCCATACGGATTCAGACCGCTCTGTTTTGGACGTCTGGACTCGGGCTATGTACTGAGTTCTGAGACCTGTGCCCTTGACCTTGTCCATGCGGAATATGAAAGGGAGGTCGAACCGGGTGAAATCCTGATCATCAACAAAGACGGGCTGAAAAACCTTCGGTTAGAGACCGAGAACCGAAAAGCCCAGTGTATCTTTGAATTGATCTATTTTGCGCGACCTGACAGTAATGTGTTTGGACAAAATGTCTATCTCTTTCGAAAAAAACAGGGCGAACTTCTCACCGAGGAATTCCCGGTGGACGCAGACTTTGTAATGCCTTTCCCTGACTCCGGGAACTATGCCGCCATAGGCTATGCCCAATCTTCCGGCCTTCCCCTGGAAATGGGGGTCATCAGAAACCATTACGTGGGAAGGACCTTTATTCAACCCTCCCAGATCATGAGGGATTTCGGGGTTAAGGTGAAACTCAATCCGGTCAAGGAATTACTCAAAGACAAACGCGTGTTGATCATAGAGGATTCAATTATTCGGGGAACTACGGCACGAACAAGAATCAAAGCCCTGCGGGCCATAGGCGCGCGGGAGATTCACATGTTGGTGAGTTGCCCTCCCCACCGGTTTCCCTGTGTCTATGGCATCGACTTTTCCAGCAGGGGAGAGCTGATTGCCGCGGAGAAGAGCGTGGAAGAGATTCGGGAGTTTACAGGACTGGATAGCCTTGGATACCTTCATGTGGATAACCTAGTCAAGGCGACCCATATCCCGAGGAAAGATCTCTGTCTGGCCTGCTTTAACGGCCAATACCCCATTCAAGTTGATGAAGAATTCAGCAAATACTGTCTTGAGTAGGCTTTCTCTCTTTTCTCATCTTAAGCCTTTCTTCTTTCGATCAAACGATCCCCTTCTCAACAGCGTACCGCACGATGTCAGCGGTCCCTTTGAGTTTCAGTTTCTCCAGAATATGCGCCCTGTGAGTCTCAACCGTGCGGGGGCTTATAGAGAGGAGTTCGCCTATCTCAATATTGGTCTTCCCTTCGCTGATCATTTTCAAGACCTCTATTTCACGGTTCGATAGGCATTCTCCCATGTCTTTTGCCTTCCCCTGGATTAATCGTGATAGATCACCTGCCATTTCCCCGGCAAGACTCTGGGACACATAAATCCCTCCATCGCGGATGGTTTCAATAGCTGAGAAAAGCTCGATATCCGAGTCTTCTTTGATCAGATACCCGTGGGCTCCTGCAGAAATCGCGTGATACAGATATTCTTTGCTCCTGTGCATGGTGAGGATCAAAACTTTCATTTGAGGATAGAGTGATCTAATTTCGTGTGTCGCTTCAATCCCGCGTATGTTCGGCATGGAGATATCAACAAGAGCGATGTCAGGGGCCAGCCTTTTCAAGAGATTGAGAAGTTCAAGACCGTCGCCTGCCTCTCCTATCACCTCCACGCCGGGCATCTCTTCCAAGAGCTTTTTCATGCCTTGCCTAAAAAGGACATGATCGTCTGCTACCACCACACGCAAAGGTTTCACTGTCTCACTCCCCCTTTTCCAATGGGATCTTCAAGCTAATCCTCGTGCCTTCTCCCAATATGCTCGAAATATGAAAAGTCGCTCCAAACATACGTGCGCGTTCAGCCATGGCAGCCAAACCCATCCCCTTTTCATGGGGAAGTCTGGATCTGATCTGGGCGACATTAAAACCTTTGCCATTGTCCTCCACAACGAAAGAGACATGGTTTTCGTTCTTCTGTACGGCAAAGCAGACCCGGCTGGCCTCTGCATGTCTTCCAATATTGGTTAGGGCCTCCTGAGAGATCCTATACAGATGAGTCTGGGTTTCTTGCGAGAATAAGCCGTCGATTCCTTCCACGTCAAATGACATCTGAATAGAATGGCGTTCTGAAAAGCTGTCTAGAAGCCATTGAAGGGCTGCCGAGAGACCAAGGTCTTCCAGGATGGATGGACTCAAATCTCTTGAGAGTCTTCGGACACTTACGATGGTTTCATCTATAAACCGGCTTGTCTCTTCACATTCTTTCAGGAGTGACGGCTGGTGGTCACCTACTTCCCTCTTTATAGACCTTAGACGGTGTTTCAAGAGGGCAAGACGCTGTCCGAGTTCGTCGTGTATTTCATTTGAGAGCCGCCTCCTCTCTTTTTCCTGGGCTTTTAGGAGTTCAGAAGACAAAGATCGAAGCATCTTTTCAGACTCCCTCAATTCCTTTTCTCTTTCTTTCAGAGATTCGGACATGGTATTAAAGGCTCCGGCAAGCCTCCATATTTCGTCTCTTGTCTCCACAGAGATTTTTTCGACCTTTCCCCCCATTCCAAGTAGTGTGACACCTTCCGTCAGCTTCTTGAGGGGCTTGGTGACCCCGTTTACTATGAGATATATGGCCCCGAATCCAACCAATAGGAAGACAGCTCCGATCATGATACTCCTGAACAACAATACTGTCAGTCTTGTTTGAAGGATATTCTTATCGATCGTTATCCTCACAAGCCCTATGGCACTGTCTTTTCTTAGAATCGGTTCTTCGCCAAAAAAAAGGGCCTCTTCTCCGGAGAATTCTGGGCTGGAACGGACCGGGGCCCAGAATTGAAACGTCCCATCCTGCTCGACATAGAATGGAGATACATATTTTTCGATATCACCAAGGATCCGGTTTTCACTTTCCGTATGATCCTGAATCGTCTCTTCCTGCTCCAGGACTCCAGGGCGCTTTTGCCTTTTTAATAGATTTCCTTTCTGATTATAGACGGAGGCTTCCAATACGCCTTCCTGCATAAGGACGCCTCTAAGTGGGCCCTCGAGGAACCTATCGCTCTCAGAAAACACGCCAGTCGTTGAACTGTAGGCAAGGGTGTCTGCGAGTAATTTCCCTTCTTTGATCAAGGTCTCTGTCAAGGATTCTCGCTCGGAGTAGATGAGAAAAGCGGTGAAAGAGATGGAGATGACGGCTATGAGAGACGCAAATACGGTAAAGACGCGAATGCCAAAACTCTCTCTTAAGCTCTTCGGAAGATGGATTTTCATATGTCTCAACTGGGTCCCCTGTCGATAACCCGGTGCAAGAAAAATCTCACATGCTCGAAGACTGAAATCCACCCTAACGGAAAGGGGCTAAAGACCCGGAGGTCGGGAAGAACCGAGCACTGCCCACTAGGCTGGTGGAGAGGGTAAAGGAAGCATGAAAAATACCCTTAGGGAACAGGGTTTCGTGGTTTTAACACAAGCCTATTGGAGCGTCAGGGTGTTTCTGATAATCTTCTCGTTGTGATCATCGGAAGTCATTGCCAAGTTCAGACCGATTCCCAACTTTCCGGCTATCATCAGATTCGTGGATACCACATACTTTCTCGCAAGGGCCTGCTGAACATTCTTCACTGGCCTTCCTGCGAGAATCTTGTTGGCCATATCTCCAGCTTGGGTCCCCATATCAAAGGCATCTATTCCTGTCGATACAAAAGCTCCCATGTCCAGCCACTTTTCTGAAGGAGCGAGGAGAGGAATACGATACTTTAGTGAATAGAGAACTAAGAACTCAATCGTCTCAGGGGTCATCACCGTGACATCCGGAAGCATCCAGAAGACATCTATGTCGCCTTTCATCTCCATAGCTGATGTTGCGACCTCCCTGGCATGATGGATCTCCCTGGCCCTCAGCTCAATGTCCGCTTCTCTGGCTGCCTTTCGAGCTTCCTCGATGAGATAGCCCGTGTTCTTAGGGTCATACAAAAGGCCAACACGCTTTGCGCGGGGTAGGGTCTGAAGGAGGGCCTGCAATTGCTTTCTGGGGGGGATGTTCATACTGACGCCGGTGATATTCTCTTGCTCCGAAAGGGCGAATTGAGGATTCAGAACCATGAGATAGACGATGGGGATGTCTTTGATTTCTTTCACGAGGGAGAGGGCCTTCCCACCCACCGCAAGGACCATATCGGGACGCTTCAGTTTGATCTCTCTGACCACATCCACCCCCTGCGATTCTGAAATGATGATCTTGTGAAGGTCGGCATCACACAATCGTTCAAAGCCCTTAATGGCTTCTTCAAAGGGTTTCACATGGGCACTTTGCACGGCGACAATCTCATATCCGGCTTCAGCCAGGCCGGGGCAAAGCACGAGGATTATCAAAACAGAAAAAAGTCTTTTCATCACAACAATCCCCCTGGAGAGTCTCAGGTTTTTGTTTGTTTGATCTAACACATCGTTTTCTCTTTTAAACTCACACAATCAAACTTTGCGGTCCTGGGAATCAGTGGGCTCGCCCCGGATCACTCCGTTGAAAAAACCGACTGAAAAAGTATAATTCAAAGCTTGATTAAAAAGACAAAACAGGATATAAGTCTAAATTAGATTTATATCACAGCTTCTTCAGATAGTAAACGCAAAAAGCTTGAAGCACTTAGGAGTTCCATGTCTCTATATCGCTTGATCACTCCTATTTTCTCATTTTATTTCTTATTTGTCATTATCTTTTCGTGCCTTCCCACCGGCGCGCAGACACAAGATGAGATGATAGTTCTCTCCCTCTTCTATGAAGAAAAGGACCTGGTGGTGACACCTACGAGGTACCCTAAGCCCATCTCCCAGGTGGCAGAGAACATCTCGGTGATCACGGAGAGAGAAATCGAGGAAATGAACGCCCACACGGTGGCGGAAATCCTCAACAGGGTGCCCGGCCTTTATGTGGGGTCTAGCCAGGATTTCGGCGCTTCGTCGCTGCTTTACATACAGGGCTCTGAGCAGAGGCACGTCCTTGTCCTGGTGGATGGAATACCCTGGAATTACCTCTCAGAGGGGGGCGCTGAGACGAATTCTGTTCCCGTGGGGACCATCGATCGTATAGAAATCATCAAAGGTCCTGCCTCCTCTGCCTGGGGCTCTTCTCTTGGCGGTGTGATCAACATCCTGACAAAACGCAGCGGTCTTGAAAGCCGGCCCACCGGGTCCATAAGGGCCTCCTATGGGGAGAAAAACTCCCAGGATTACAGGGCCCAGATCTCCGGAATGGCTGGCCCAGTGGGGTATTATCTCTTTGCAGGGAGGCAGGATTCCAAAGGCCTCAGGGACGCGAGATACTATAACAATTACAGCCTATACGCAAAGTTCCACCTCCCTGTTTCAGACTATGTGGAGGCCAATCTGAGTATGGGATACAACCACCCTGACATGAAGTTCGGTGATTTACGAAATCGGGATATCACTACAACCGGGACTTCACGCTCTTTTTTTGCTGCTGCTTCGATCGAGGCCTTTCTCGCCCGAGGACTTGCTCTCAAGGTTTCCTATCACACATTGAGACAGAAATTCCAACAGACGAATACTGCCTTGGGCATGATCGGTCCGCCCGGAGAACTTGTCTTGGAGCCTATTTTCGATGAAGAGACCACCGGAGGGACGGCCAAACTGGTGTGGGAAAGGGGGAGGCACACGGCCGTGTTAGGTGTAGACTTTGACCGAGGAAGACTCGACCAGACCCTGAATGCTGGGCCCTTTTATCAAATGCGGGGGGCTCCGGCAAGATCCGTCACCCAGCCACAACTTGACCAAGGGGCGGTCTATGCCAATGACACGATTGTCATCGGTGAATGGTCCCTTACACCCGGTATCCGCGTGGACGACGACAGCATTACAGGCTATTTTGTGAGTCCCAGTCTTGGGTTGACCCGTAAGTTGGGAAAGGAATCCCTATTCAGGGCCTTCGCGGCCAGGGGCTTTACCATTCCCCCTCTCTCCTCTTCCTCGGGTGGGGGGGTGTTCCTGGATCCCAACCCCGCTCTGGAGCCTGAAGAGGTCTGGTCCTTTCAGGCCGGAATCGAGTCAGGGGCCTTGAAATATCTCTGGGCAGGAGCCACGCTCTTTCGGCATGATCTGGACAATGCACTGACAACAGCGCTTAAAACTGGAGGATCGCCCAATAGCAATAGGCTGGTTGTCAATGATGGAGAAATCATACGCCAGGGCCTGGAGTTGGAGGTACAGACCCTCCCTTTTCATCACATTTCTCTCCAGACCGGGTTCTCCTATGTGGATATCAGTCCCTCCAATACGGCTGGGTCTGAAGAGACTTACGCATGGAACATTGGTCTGAAATATGATGACAGGAAATCCTTCAGGGCCCAGCTCTTTGGCCGCTTTATCTGGTGGGACGTTGATCCTATCTATAATGCAAGCTACGATGATTTTATCTGGGAACTCAATCTAAACAAGAGAATCCTTTCCGGAAAAAGCATAGACACGGAAGTCTTTTTGACTGCCCACAATCTCTTTGGTGGAGATCAGTTTTCCGATGGGGATTACAGAAACCCGCAAACATGGGTTGAAGCGGGGATACGACTCTACTTCTAGCCAAACTTAGGAGAGAATTTTCCCGACCGTCCAAGGCGCTGGAGATTGGATTCTGGATCTTGAGTGTTGGTTACCCTAAGAGAAAACCAGTCCTGTTGAATTTTCATATGCTATCCCATTCAAAACAACCGGCTTTTGTAGCTGAAGTAAAGCCCCTGAAATAACAGAAATATGTCCCCTCATATCGTTTGCTTGATGATCCCGTGTCCGCTCATGAACCATCGGGAATACGTATTTCTACGGATTATAAAAAACGTATTTGTACGGATATACAAATCAGGGAAAACCCCATAAGGAAATAAGGGAAATCGGAGGTCTTTTTCTAAACCTTATATCGAGATAGGAGGGGTCAAATGGAAAAAGTGAAGAAGGATCGGAAAAAAGAGATTGTTGTGTTGGATGAAGGTATTGATGCCAATGCTTCGGGTGATTCTGTTCGTGGATGGGGGATGTGTTGTTGGTTTTGCATTATGCCTTTTGATCCAACTTAAAGACCCAAGAACAAGGGGGATTATTTCCCCCTTGTTCTACTCAGAAAAGGATTTCCAGACATCATGCAACTCTCCCGATATGTAAAGATCTATCCGTCCGAACAGGGCTCTGAACAACAGCTCCTATTTTCCACAAAAAAGGCCTCCAAGATCCTGGTTACTCTCAAAACACTCCAATCCTTAGAACAAGGCACCCTCTCCCCTGAAGAGGAGACCCTACTCTCCAGACTCGGTATGATCGTGGAGGACAGAGAAAAGGAAAAACAGGCGGTCCTCGGTCTCTTTGACAGAATGAACGGGAGTAATCCCGAGTTGAAAATCACCGTGGTCCTTAACTTGGATTGCAATTTTGCCTGTATATACTGCTATGAAGGGGATATGAAGGGATCTCTTTACATGACCGAAGAGACGGCGGATCGCCTGATTGCATTCATCAAGGACCATTTCCCGGACCATAAGAAATCCCTTGTTGTCGATTTCTATGGAGGCGAGCCCCTCTTGAGCCTCGGACTGATCAAATCCATTTCCAAACGTCTGAAATCTTTTGTTAAAAACAGAGGAGCTTCGTATAGGTTTAACCTTGTGACCAACGGCTCTCTCTTCATGAGAAAGGTCGCGCGGGAACTGGCCAGGCTCGGCCTGACCAATGTGCAGATTACCTTGGACGGACCGGCTGAGAATCACAACAAGTACCGGCCTTTCAAATCAGGTGCTGAAAGTTTTGATACACTCATCAAGAACATTCAGGAGACTTGGGACCTGGTGAAGATCGGGATCGGCGGGAATTTCGACAAGAAGAACTACGAAGAATTTATACGGCTTCTGGACGATCTCGAATGGGCCGGTCTTACGCCGGACAAGATATCCAGTATCAAGTTTGCCCCTATTGTAAACCGACATGAAGGAGACGTCTCTCCTGTGGACTACAAGGCCGGATGCATGTCCTCAAACGAGCCGTGGTTGTTAGAGGCCGAGGCTTTATTAAGGAGAGAAATCCTGAGAAGGGGCTTCAATACCCCAAAGGCGGGTCCTGTATACTGTGCTGTGGAGAATACATCGTGCTATGTGGTCAACTATGATGGGGTCATCTACAAGTGCCCGGGATTTATCGGCAAAGAAGGTTTTGAGGTGGGGGACTTGAGAAATGGTATTCGGGACTATCGCGCCCTTTATAGACTGGGCACATGGAAGAATGGGCATTGCGAGGATTGTGAGTATCTGCCCATGTGTTTTGGCGGATGCAGGTATATGATATATATCAAAGACGGCAACATCAATGCTTTGGACTGTAAGAAGGAATATTTTAACGCCTCACTTGAGAGACTGGTTAAACAGGACATCAAATATGGCTCTCATGTCATATAATTGATGTCCCATTTCGTTCCCCATCATAGTCCGGGAATTCGCGGGACATTCCTTCAGTACATGCTAAAAGATGGGAGAAAATCCCTCGCCTTTAGGCGAAGACTTCAGTTCGATTTTATTAAGACAGTCAGGGTTCTAGGATTCAAGGGAAGGCATAATCGTTTTTTCACTTGGCCCCTTGACCCCTTGACTCCTTGGACCCTCAAGCCTTCGGCTTCAGTCGAAGTTGGTTGACTAAAAGACTCTTCCATACCTCTCTATCCCATCATCCGATGACAACACTGCCCCAAACCCATAAAAATGAGGTATTTCGAAGCCAAAAATCAGGGTTTCCCCGATTGACGGACTGAAAAAGGGGTGAGACAATACTACATGAATATCTCTGCCGAAATACACGATAGACTATAGTTTTCGAAAAAACCCGTTACAAGGACTTCAGGGCGTATCTTAATTTTTCCCGGATAATGAGGATCCGGGAAATGATAATCCGTTTTGTCTGAGGGAGGGAAGAAGATGACCGAACTCTATGTCTTAAACGGTCCTGACGTGGGCAAGTCAATAGGTCTCAAAGAAGGCGGCACATACGTCGGGCGCGCTCCGGAATGTGATCTGAGGTTGGACGACAGGACTGTCTCGCGAAGACATCTGAAAATCACCAAGAGAAATAATGAATATTTTATGACCGACTTGAACAGTCGTAACGGAACTCTCTACGACGGCGTTATCCTCCCCCCTGGTGTGGTCGTGCCGATCAGAGAAGGAGAACCCATTGCAATCGGCATGTGTGTAATCGGTCTGGGGGAAATATGCTCGGAACGGATGGCACCTGTCTTTGAATTTGCGGGGATTACAACGGAAATTGCTGCAGAAAGCGGTATCTTTCAGGTGCACAGAAACAGGACCAACCAGAAGAAATTGGAGTTGCTCTATAAGGTCTCAAGGCTTCTTGATGAGCGGATTCCGGTAAATGAGGCTTTGGAAAGGATACTCTGCTACATCTTCGAACTCCTGAGAGAAGTCGATACAGGTGCTTTTGTTCTGGTTGAACCTAGATCAGAGAAAATTCTGGATGTGATTTCCAGGACGACTGAGCCTGCTGGTGAGAGATCTACCGTGTACTGTCCCGATGTGGTCAGACAAGTCATAGAAGAAAGAAGACCGCTTGTCTTTTCTCATGTCGAGACTGAAGAGGAAGTTGATGTTATAAGTACACTGAAGATACAGAAGATCCAATCCGTTTTGTGTGCCCCTTTGATCAGTCATTCATACATTAGAGGCGCTATATACATCGATTCAAGGAATAGGGCGTTTGCGTTCAGCAAAGCGGATGTTTCTCTTTTCGTGGATTTGTGTAAACGAATTGCCGTATTCTTGGTACAGGCCCAAGGAGTTCTCGAATCAACAATACTAACGGATAGCCTCCATCCGGACATTCCTCAACCGTCTTAATCCCTAACCACTCTTGGTTTCTCCTCCCCGAACCTGCACGACATCAGGTCACTATACCATAGGCCTCTCTGACATTCTTCAAGGAGTCGCTATCGCCAATCACAACCAGCATATCTCTTACTTCAAGCACTTCCTTAGGCGAGGGGAGTATGACCTTTCGTTCCCCTTGTTCATCTCTTCGGTTGATGGCTACGACCGTTACATTGAAGTGGCGACGGATGTCAAGCTCTTTGAGTGTCTTTCCCCGCATCGTCTCTGTGACGGGGACGACGTTTATCTCGCAGCCCTCAGGGAGGTCCACATAGCTGTGAGCGGGAGACCTTCCGGGCAGCTTTCCCTGTATGAATTTGAGACCTAGTGAATCCTGTCTAAGGATTTCCCGATTATAGACATTGATGATATCCCGACGGCTAGCAGTCCCCATCAATTTGGCCGAATCCCTGTTGTCAATAACGGGGAGTTCTTCGGTTTCGTAAGAGCTAAACTTCTTCATGCAATCAGCAAGGGTTGCATCCATTGTGACGGCCAGCTTGGGAGAACTCGACACAATATCCTTGGCTACAATGAGGCTTGCCAGAGATTTTTCGTTCAAGAATTCTTTCACATCATGCACTGTGAAATACCCTCGATATCTTCCCGTCTCATCCACCACATAGTAGTTGATCGCGTTCTCATTGATCACCCTTTGAAGCAGGTCGTTGAATCTTTCACTTTCATTGAGTACAACCATATCGGTCTTCATGACATCGCCTATTCTCGTGGCCTGCATGACAGTGACTTCCATTCCCCTTGACAGGTCAACACCTCTACGTGTCAATTTCTGTGTATAGATCGAGTCTTTTTTCAATGCCGAAGCAATAAAGGATGCGACGATTGAGCATATCATCAAAGGGAGAATCAACTTGTAGTCACTGGTCATCTCAAAGATAACCATAAACGCTGTAATGGGGGCATGAGTGGTTGCCGCGACCATGGCGCTCATTCCCACTACAGCGTAGGCCCCCGGAGACCCTACTACTCCAGGGAAGAGATATTCTATCAAATATCCCACTGATCCACCGAAGACAGCTCCCAGAAAAAGAGACGGTGCAAATATACCACCTGATCCCCCCGCGGAAAGGGTTATGGAGGTTGCCAGCATCTTAATGGGGACCAACAAGAGCAGAACCTGCCATGTGATATCCCCCTTTAATATCTGTGTGATACTATCATACCCAACACCAAAGATTTGTGGAAATTGTAGGAACATCACACCGATAATCATCATGATCAGCGGGGTTAGTGTCCATTTCATCTTTGCAAGACATGGATGGTCTGCCAAGTCTTCAAGAAAATAGAGCAATTTAACGAAGACCACGGCAACGACGCCTGATGCAAGGCCAAGAAAAATATATGGGCCGATTTCCCATCCGCTGGCCAGTGTATAGTGTGGGATTTCAAATGCAGGAATGTCTCCGAAATACCATCTGCCTATGATAGTAGCGAGAACGGAAGACATGATTAAGGGAACGAGAGTGATAATCGCATAATTCCCTATGATGATTTCTATAGCAAACAGCACACCCGCAATAGGGGCATTAAAGGTCGCGGCGATACCGGCTGCCGCACCGCATGCCACAAGAATTCTGAGTTTGTCTTGACCCATTTTAAGAGACTGGCCGATTGTTGAACCGAGGCTGGAACCGATCTGGACAATGGGCCCTTCCCTCCCTACTGATCCGCCGGTTCCTATGGTTATGGCTGATACCAAGGCCTTTAAGAACATTACCCTGGATCTGATTCTGCCGCCCCTCAGTGCCACTGCCTCCATCACCTCAGGTACACCGTGGCCTTTCGTCTCTCTTCCGAAATAGTAGATGAGGGGGCCGACGATTAAACCCCCCAGGGATGGGATGAACAGCTTATGATACCAGGGCAGAGCGATTACCCTTTCCAGAACATTATCGCTTCCACCAATAGAAATAACCTGTATCCATCCTATAAGAGTGCGAAAACCGACTGCACCGAAGCCGCCGATGATACCGATGATCGACGCAATGCCCAGCATGATCGTACTGTCATTGAGCCGTAGTCTCTCAACCGCATTTTGGAATGATTCGGAAATATAGGATTTCATAACGTTCTTCACCAAAAAATTTCGCCAAGATCATGACTGATTCTCAAAAAAGCTGAACAGGACTTTTCTCGACGTCGTTAACCACAAAACAGCTTTGTCCTAAACAGAACCCCCTTCTTCATAGAGCTGGAAAGAGCGTCTCTAGAAATATTCAAGCCTAACAGTGAGGAGCTTTTCCAGTTTTGGAACCGTTTCCCTGAGGGTGAAGATAATCAGGCGGTCTTTTGGCTCGACCACACTATCACCTCGGGGAATAATGATTTCACCGCCGCGGACGATGGCCCCTAGGAGCGCCCCTTTTGGAAAATTTACCTTAGAAAGAGGGACGTTAACGATTTTAGAGGTCTCCAGAGCTTCAGCCTCAATTGCCTCGGCATGCTCCCCCTTTAAAGGGGCAACGGAGATGATTTTCCCCTTTCTGATGTATTGGAGGATGGCCCTTACAGCAGAGAGTCTTGAACTTACGACTCTATCGATGCCGATGGCCGAAACGAGGGGAATATAACTGAACTTGCTGATGGCCGTGATGGTCTTTTTTGCGCCCATCCCTTTTGCCAGGAGTGATATCAGTATATTGCTTTCTTCATCACCTGTGATGGCCACCATGAAATCGCAATGACTGATATTTTCTTCTTGCAGAAGCGCCCTGTCTGAACCGTCTCCATTGATCACGATTACTCTTTCCAGTTTTTCGGCCAACTGCGTACATCGCTCACTATCCTTGTCGATAATCTTCACATTGATCTTGGTCTGGTCCAGGGCTGTAGCCAACGCCGTACCGGCGAGCCCCGCCCCGACAATGATCACCCTTCTCGATTCTTCAACCTGGATATCGAGGAGTTCAAGAAGATTTGCAAGTTCATCAGTCCTTCCGACTAGATAGGCCAGGTCTTGGGCTTGAAGAGTATCTTCACCCCGGGGAATAATGACTTGATCTCCACGCACGATGGCCCCCACAAGGAGTCTGCCTTCCATTCCACTAAAGGATAGAAGAGGGCGGCCTACAAAGGGTGAATCAGGTTTGACAGTGACTCCGAACAACTTGACTCTTCCGTCAGCAAAATCAACGACATCGGATGCTTCAGGAACCGTCATGAGGCTCATGATCGTTTCAACCATGACGGAGTCCGGATTAATGATGTGATCGATCGCAAGGAGGTCCTGGGAAAGAAGTTCTTTTTCCTCCACATATTCAGGATTACGTATTCGGGCTAATTTGAGGATATGCGGGTTCAGGTGGCGTGCCAGTGAACAGGCAATCAGATTGACCTCATCACTGTCTGTAGCGGCGACTAACAACCCTGCATCGACAATACCGGAGTCCCTCAACATCTGAGGACTGGTGCCGGATCCCGAAACGGCCTGAATATCCAGATTCTCGGTGATCCGCTTGACTTTTTCCGGATCTTTGTCGATGAGAAAGACATCCTGGTTTTCTTCGGAGAGTTTCTGGGCAATGTGATACCCCACCTCACCGGCACCTACAATGATGATTTTCACTGGCTCTACCTCTCCCAGAGGTCATATGGCATCAATAAACTGAGCATCCATTGGGACGGTCAATCAAGGCCTGCGCAGGAAAAATGGATGGCTCTGACGACCATGGTCATATTTAGAGGAGCAGAGTAAAAAAGTCAACGCCAATGCTCATACTTTAAAAAGTCAGTAACCTTTGTTCATAATGTGCTAAAATGTGCCTATTGATGTTGTCATGACGAAATGACTGATTTATATGGACAATATGGAACTGTAATGCTAGACGTATCCATAATTTGAAGTCGTGTGATCTTTGCGGCATTATGCCCCATTAGAGGTTTTCTTGGACAGCAATATTTACTGACATATTCTAATATGAATCATTGTTAATTCATGTGCGTCGGGATTGGAGGAGCAGGGAAGGGTGATGATACGGGAAATTGATATTTACTCTAATGGAGAGGACCTAAGGAGGCATGTCGACGGCCTGTCCGACACCAAGGTTGTTGTCGTGGGTGATATTCTGATGGATGAATATATCTGGGGAGATGTTTCCCGCATATCGCCAGAGGCCCCTGTTCCCGTTGTAGAGGTCAAACAGGAGACAAAAATGTTGGGTGGGGCCGCCAATGTTGTTAACAACATCGCTTCTCTCGGGGGCACGCCGATTCTATGCGGCGTGGTAGGTGATGATCAAACGGGTCGGGAGATTGTGGATACAATGATGCAACAGGGCCTGAGGACCGATGGAATCATCAGAGAACCCGACAGACCCACAAGCATCAAGACAAGAGTGGTGGCTCACAATCAGCAGGTCGTCCGTTTTGATCGGGAAAAGCGTATGCGGTTGGAGCACGAAAGTATAAAGCGGATTCTCGATTTTATTCGACAGATGGAAGGGGGCTATGAGGCGATTATTGTCACCGATTACGGCAAGGGTGTCATTTCCGCTGAGTTGATGGAAGGGCTGAGAGGACACCTTTCAGATTCCGGGACCCTAATCGCTGTAGATCCAAAGATAGGGAATTTTGAGTTTTACCAGGGCGTTGATGTGATTACTCCCAATCATCATGAGGCGGCGGCCTTTTGTCGAATGGAAATTGTGGATGAAGAAAGCCTTGTAGAGGCAGGAAGGTACATGGTCAACGAACTCAATTGTCGTAGTGTTTTGATCACCCAGGGCAAAGATGGGATGACCCTTTTTGAAAGGAACGGAGAGATCAGCCATATTCCCACGGTGGCCAGAAAGGTTTTTGACGTCACCGGAGCAGGGGATACGGTTATCAGTGCTCTGTGTCTTGGGTTGGCATCGGGCATGGATCTGAAATCCGCTGCCATGATCGCCAATTTTGCGGCCGGTATCGTGGTCGGAGATGTAGGGACTTCAACCGTTGGGGTAGAGGCCCTAAAGAAGGCGATTAGTGGCCGGTTTTAGTGCCGGGTCCCAGAAATAACTCACATAATAATGTTTCCACCACAAGCCCGTGTCTGTTATGCGTCATGGAATCTATTCGGGATTATGAAAGTCATTTCTGGGACACGACACTAAGAAGATGTAACAAGTTCTTGGATAAAATTCTGGAATTTTTTGCGGGAGTATATTAGCACGGGGAGAAAAAGGCGAAAGATGAGCCAACCATCCAGGACGGATGACGTGAAATTGATTTCAAGCCTGTTCTCCTCCGACAAGGCATTTATCGATGAAGTCATTCACGAACTGGAACGCCGGTTCGGTTCTGTAGACTGGATATCTCCGGAGCTCTTCTTTGACCGGACTCAGTATTATGCCAAAGAAATGGGATGGCCGTTACACCGCCGTTTTGTCTCTTTTAAAGAATTGATTAGACCGCAGGATGCAGTTGAGATCAAACTAGAAACCAATCGAATAGAAAGAGATTATTCTGAAGACGGCAACAGAAAGATCAATATCGATCCAGGGTATATTTCTCTGGAGAGGCTCATTTTGGCTACGGGAAAGAACTATACTCATCGCGTCTATTTGTCGAAAGGAATTTTTGCCGATCTGACCCTCGTTTTCAGCAGAGGGAGTTTTCGACCCCTTGAGTGGACGTTCAAAGATTATGCAAGCCTTGAGATCATCAGCCTGTTCAACGATGTACGGGAGCGATACAAACGGCAACTAAGAGGTATCATTGAAGAGGGGACATGAACAGTGATTAAGAGCATGACGGCTTACGGGCGTGGTGAATATACTCAGGGAACATCGATCTTCACTGTCGAACTGAAATCCTTTAACAACCGCTTTCGGGATATTGTTCTGCGGATACCCAGGACTCTCCAAGCCCTCGAGGAGGAGATAAGATCACAAGTCTCTTCGAGTGTCAGGCGGGGAAGAGTCGAAGTTTCCATTCAGATGGGAACCAACTCCGGGGAGGGGGAATATCAACTGGAACTCAACGCTCCTCTGGTCGAGTCCTATCTCCGGATATTTCGAGAACTTGATAAAGAGTACGGGTTAGATGAGAGGGTCAGTCCCGATTCCCTTTGTCAGATGAAAGATATAATCATCTTCAAGACCCAGGACGTGGAGATTAATGATGTGCGACCCGGACTTCAGGAGGCGCTGGGCCTTGCAGTGGAATCACTGGATAAGATGAAGACAACGGAAGGAAAAGCCATTGAAGAAGATTTTTTTAAGCGCCTTGAAATCATTGAGGAATATCTCAATGATATTGAGGAGAACACCCCCACGATGGTCGATGAGTACAAAAGGCGACTGGAAGACAAGATTCAGAAGGTATCAGAGGGAATGGTATTGGATGAGTCTCGGCTGATTCAGGAGGTGGCCATCTTTGCTGACCGATGTGACATCACTGAGGAGATCGTACGTTTCAGAAGCCATCTCAAACAATATCGAGACTTCATGTCAAAGGATGATTCCATCGGGAGGAGATTGGATTTTTTGATCCAGGAAATCAATAGGGAGGTCAACACGATCGGCAGCAAGGCCACGGATTCGTTTATCTCATCTAGAGTTGTCGAAATCAAGGCCGAGTTGGAGAAGTTAAGAGAGCAGGTCCAGAATGTGGAATAGAAGGAGGAGCCTATGAGTCAGAATCTTATCAGCATCGGTTTCGGAAATTCAGTGGTATCCAGGCGAGTCGTCGCTATTATCTCTCCCAATGCCGCACCGATCAGAAGGCTGCGTGATGAAGCACGTGAGGAAAAGAGGCTGATTGATGCAACACAGGGAAGAAGAACAAGAGCCGTTGTTATTACGGACAGCAATCACGTTATTCTGTCAGCCATCCAAGCGGAAACCTTGGCTCAGAGGTTTAGCCCAAGCGGGAGCTTGGCCAAAGAGGATTTGGAAGAGTAGTCATGTCTGGACAGCTTTACGTCATCTCAGGGCCATCTGGTGTGGGAAAATCTACCATTGTCCACCAGATAAGAAAGGAGATCAAAGATCTAGCCTATTCTATCTCCTATACCAGTCGAGAGCCCAGGGAAAATGAGGTGGATGGCGTTAATTATCATTTCGTGGACAGAGAGACTTTCGAGAAGATGATTCAAGAGAAAGCCTTTGCGGAGTGGGCAGAAGTCTATGAGGCCTTGTACGGCACCTCCTTGGACGTTCTTCAGAATCAAATGTCCCAGGGATTGGATGTGGTGTTGGACATAGATAGCCAAGGGGCCGCAAACGTAAAAAAACACTTCGAAGAAAGCAGACTGATCTATATTCTGCCTCCCTCACTTGATATTCTCGGTGAACGGTTGAGAGGGAGGGGGACGGATGCCGAAGAGATTATACGAGCCAGGTTTGAGAAGGCTATCAGAGAGATCGAGCGGTGTGTGGACTATGACTATCTTGTTTTCAATGAGGAAATTGATAGGGCAGTAAAGGAAATAAAGTGTATCATTCTTTCTGATAGAGCTCGAAAATCCAGACGGCTTTCCACAGTAGAAAAGATCTTTAATATCCCCCTTACTCCCAAATACCCTGAATGATCCATCCCCCCTTTTACTCTCCCCTACATGTGACCGGAAAGGACGCATCTTCTCAACCTAGTACCTCGTATCACAATTCTTTGTACTGATATTAGTGTCGTGTCCCAGAATTAACTTGAATAATAAGTACCTGCTACACAGATTCAAAGGGGGCATGGAAGACGCCCAAGCCTGTTACCACCCCCAAAGAGGACAGCGTTTGGTGGATAGGCACAAGGAATGCCGTCGCTGTGGGTACATTGTTCGTGGGACTGCTTCATAATATGCAAAATTATGGTGCCGTTCCACGACCTCTGGATAGATGGTGGTGAAACTGAAAAGAGATCCCCATGCCCCCCAATAACTCCAGGTCCCAATGAAGTGTCGGTCAACTGCTGATTTATTAGAGATTTTCAATATCCCATCCGCTTATCGTCGGTCTCGGTCTATCGGATTTCCTTTTTTGTACGAATGATAGTGGATCAGGGAGTAGTGAGATTGACAGTCATTTAATTTGTTAGTATAATCAGACCGTTAATTTGATCGGTCTGGGTCAGGATTCTATCGATGATGTTGGATTGCAGGTCTCACCTGCTGGTTAGAGGAGGAGAGATATGATCCGTGCGAAGCATATTATGAGTAGAAAGCTATTGACCGTAGCGGAAGGTGCAAACATCAAACATGTCATGAAACTCCTCTCTGAGAATCGAGTGACAGGCTTACCCGTGGTTTCAGAAGATATGTCTCTATTGGGTATCGTGACGGAAAAGGACATATTGAAAGTACTGCTGTATGGAAAAGATATAAAATTCAAAACGGCTGGAGATCTGATGGCGACTGACATCGTCTCTTTTGAAGAAGATGAGGACTTGATGACTATATTCAGAACCCTGGTGGAAGGTAATTTCAGAAGAGTCCCCATCTTGTCAGATGGGAAATTAATCGGCATTATCAGCAGGAGAGATATCATCAACTTCCTCGCTGAAAAATCAAATGAGATTGATTGATGAGAGAGAAATTGTACTGGGAGGGCAACAACAGAAATCGAAGATAAAAGAGACATTCATTTCATTCCCGGCTTTCATGCCGTCAGGGAGGCCTTGCGCAAAGAACATATTGGAATAGACGAGTTGTGGATCGCAGAAAGCAAGAGATCTGCCAGAATAAAAGAAATCCTTCGCATGGCTAAGGAGAGAGGGATTCCCACCCGATTCAAACCAACCCCAATCTTAGACAAGTATTTGCCCAATACGACCCATCAGGGTATCATGGCCCTTACATATGGGTTTTCATATGTTGATCTGGACACTCTTGCAGATATTTCTCTAAAGGCCTCTGAGCAGGCCTTGATTGTCGCGGCCGACCATATCACGGATGAGGGAAATCTTGGTGGTCTGATCCGGACGGCGGCCTTTTTCAATGCCCATGGCCTTGTCCTCCCAAAAGACCGCTCGGCGGGTGTGACGGAAAGAGTGAGGAAGAGGTCATCCGGAGCATATGTGCATTTGCCTGTGGCCAGGGTCGTAAACCTGGGCAGGGCGCTGGATAACTTGAACAGCAAAGGATTCTGGATCATCGGAACTGCCGGTGAAGCCTCCGAGACCATATTCCAGTTCGATTGGAATCGGAATGTCGTCTTGGTCCTGGGAAGTGAGGAGCGGGGCTTGAGTCCCTCTATCAGAAAGCGGTGCCATCAAATGGTCAGTATCCCTTCATCCGGACCAGTGGAAGCGTTGAATGTGTCTGTGGCTGCAGGGATTACTCTTTCTGAGATTGTCCGCCAGCGGAATTCTGAAAAAGTGGGATGAGGCCTGTGTTGTGAACTGGACCCACTGCCTCTGGCGGTGGACCCAGAAAGTTACTATCGTTCCTGTGAGAAACGAAATGGTTGCTTTGCAGGAGAGAAGTGCTCAAAGGACAGAAGCTTCTCTTCCGTTCCGAGGCTCCCGGCCTGGTCTTTTCAGTGACTTATCTGCGAGGGAAACTTGCCCCCTCCACTGTCCTTCCCGCCTCTTTGAGGCGGGAAGCCAGGGCTTCTCCCCCAGATAAGTCACGAAAAGACAGTGTCTTCCCACTAGTCACGACAGGAAAGTCTCTGTCCTTCTCGCTCTGTGTGGGAATAATCACTGCGGCGTCGGGAATTCTTTTAGGGCACCGGCGGCGAGTAGAGATTTAATGACGGCGCAGACAGGCAACCCCACTACATTCGTGTAAGACCCGGAAATGGATTCCACCATAAAGGCGCCTATGCCCTGGATGGCATAGGCGCCCGCCTTGCCAAATGGTTCCCCCGTGGCTATATAGGCCTTGATTTCATCCTCTGCCAACCGTTTAATTCTGACAAGAGTTGTAATTGCTTTTGCCTGTGCGATATCCCCTCTGGGATTCAGGAGACAGAATCCCGTAATAACCTCATGTTCTTTCCCACTCAGAAGATAGAGCATAGACTCTGCATCATGATGATCATGTGGTTTTCCAAGTATCTTCTCTCCAACCACGACGATTGTGTCGGCCCCCAGTATCCACCGATTACTGAATTCCGGATGAATGGCCCTGGCCTTTTTTTCTGCGAGCCAAGAGGCTTGATCCGAAGGCTTGCCAATGACCTGATTCTCCTCCTTATGACTTGACACAGCTTGAAACGGCAGATTGACCTGCCGGAGCAAGCTCTTTCTTCTGGGAGATTCAGAGGCCAGTATCAGATGGTAGTCTGTGCTGATAGGCTGGAAATTCATGGGCTGTCCGGCAGATTGAAGAGCGTCTTTGCATTTTGAGTGGTTTGACGGCATATTTCTTCAAAGGTGATGTCTCTTAACTGGGCGACCCTCTTGGCTGTATAGGTCACAAAACTGGGTTCATTGCGCTTCCCTCGTTTGGGAATGGGTGCAAGATAAGGCGCATCAGTTTCCAGGAGCAAGTTTTCAAGGGGGATCCTAGTTGCCACCTCCTGTATCTTAAAGGCATTCTTGTAGGTTACTATCCCTGGAATCGAGATATAATAGCCCATGTCAATAAGCACCATGGCAAGGGCATAATCTCCTGAGAAACAGTGAATCACTCCTTTGTGTCTCCCTTTTCCCGTTTTGATCAGGATATCAAGCATTTCTTCGTGTGCATCCCGGACATGGATGATCACAGGCAAATCAAAATCTAGGGCCATTTCCAGTTGCTGCTTGAACACCTTCCTTTGTGTCTCAGGAGGAGAATATCGGTGGAAGAAGTCGAGACCGATTTCGCCCCACGCGACAATCTTTGGTTCAGAGACGAGACGGCTCAATTCTTTTAGGGTTTGCGTGTCCATATCACTGGCATGATGAGGGTGGTAACCAATGGTTGAATACACAGCGTCGTATTGATGGGCCAGCTGGAGGGCTTTGATGGAACTGGTCATGTTAATCCCTATGGAGATCATATAACTGAGGCCGCATTCCAGAGCCCTTTCCAACACCTGTTCTCTATCCTGATCAAATGGCTTCATATCCAAATGCGAGTGAGTGTCAACTAACAAAAGAACATATTCCTTTCTTCTCGATATGGATTATCTGCTGACGTCGCGGATCTCCTCAATAGCGGGATCTACGAGCAGTATTATCAACTTTGACGATGTTAGTATGAATTCGAAATTGGAGACGTTTTTTAAGACCCGATATGTGCCCATATAATCCACGGATTTGTTTCAACATATCGTCCAGAAACTGAACCAAACAGCAGGATGCAATCTTGTTCGACTCGAGGATCATAGTGGATCCTGTTCTTTTTGGCAAACAAATATGTTGCATATTCATGAAAATCCTTTATAATATATAGGAGTTACATTTAGTTAGCAGGAATGTTCATAAAGGCTTATGGGCGCAATCGCGGAAAAAACGCATCATCTCGAATCCAAAGGAAGGTCGCTTGAGGAAGAGCTCCAATACCAAAAAAGGCTAAACGCCTTAACCAATCGAATCCATTCGGCCAAGGACACTGATGATATCATCATGAACGTTCAAGATGAGATCTTGGAAGTCTTTAACGCGGATAGGGTGACGATTTATGTGGTGGATGGGGCCAATAGACAGATTGTATCCAAGGTCAAGACAGGTGACGAGGTCAATGAGATCCGTGTTCCTCTTAACAACGAGAGTCTCGCTGGCTACGGCGCTACCTCCGGCGAGGTGATCAATATTGTCAATGCCTATGATGAGAAAGAACTCAAGAGAATAGACGAAGACCTGTGCTTTGATAAGAGCTGGGACTTGAAATCGGGTTATGCCACAAAACAGGTTCTCGTGGCACCGATTTCATTTACCTCGTATCTTCTTGGTGTCATTCAACTCGTCAACAAGAAAAGCGGGGATCGTTTCACCTCTGAGGATGAATCCGCAATCCTTGAAATCAGCAAGGTCTTGGGTGTCGCCTTTTTTAACAATCAGAAACTTGCCAAGAGGGCCAAACCCACTAAATTCGATTACCTCATATCCAACAATATCATTGCCAAAAAAGACCTGCAGCAAGCCATAGTCGCAGCAAGAAAGACCAAAAAGTCGGTGGAAACGGTCCTTATGACCGATTTTCATGTGTCAAAGGATGATATCGGCAAATCTCTGTCCAACTTTCACAATACCCGGTTTATTCCTTTTGACGAAAGGATGATGATCCCCGGAGAACTGCTGAAAGGTTTGAAGGTCAACTTTCTCAAAAGGAATGTCTTTGTCCCTGTCTCCCAGGCAGGCGACAAGGTCGTGGTTGTTATGGAAAACCCCGATCATCTTTCTGCAAGGGACGTGATCAAGGCCATGATGCCGGGAAAGGAGTTTGAGTATTGCGTTTCCCTGAGAGAAGATATCTTCAACATGATCAATCTGTTTTTCGATATCGAGCGGAAGGATCTGATGTCGACCTCGGAGAGCATTGAAGATATACTCGGACAGTTAGGGGTAGATGAAGAGGAAGATGACGACGAAATGGAGAGAGTCAGTGAGGAAGACTCTGCCATTGTTCAACTCGTCAATAAGATGATCGTGGATGCCTATCACCGAGGGGTCTCTGATATCCATATTGAGCCCAGACCGGGTAAGGCGAATGTTGTGATCCGATTCAGGATTGACGGGGCCTGCCAGATTTACCAGACGATTCCCTACACCTACAAACGGGCTGCCGTATCACGACTCAAGATCATGGCCGATTTGGATATTGCCGAAAGGCGTTTTCCCCAGGATGGTAAGATCAAGTTCAAAAGATTCGCCCCCCTCGATATTGAACTCCGTGCCGCGACCATTCCCACTGCCGGGGGAAACGAAGACGTGGTCTTGCGTCTTTTGCACGCCGGTGAGCCCATGCCTCTTGATGATATGGGGATGAGTGAACAGGTCTTTGAGAACCTGACCAGAGAGATCACCAAACCATACGGGATCGTGCTGGTGGTGGGTCCCACCGGAAGCGGCAAGACCACCACATTGCACGCAGCCTTGCGATATATCAATAGGCCGGAGACAAAGATATGGACTGCTGAGGACCCTGTGGAGATCAGCCAGGAAGGGCTTCGTCAAGTGCAGGTCCAACCCAAGATCGGATTCGACTTTGCTACCGCCATGAGGGCTTTTTTGAGGGCAGATCCCGACGTCATCATGGTGGGTGAGATGCGCGATCATGAAACCGTATCCACCGGAATAGAGGCCTCCTTAACCGGACATTTGGTGTTCAGCACACTCCATACCAACAGCGCGCCTGAAACCATTACCCGGCTTTTAGACATGGGAATGGATCCCTTCAATTTCGCAGATGCCTTGTTATGCGTCTTGGCCCAGAGACTGGTAAGGACCCTCTGTAAGGATTGTAAGGAGGAATACCATCCCAACCAGGATGAGTATGATGCCCTTGCGAGGGCCTATGAGGGTGATTTTGACGCCCTCGGCTTTCCCTATAGTAATGATTTATCTCTTTACAGGCCTAAGGGATGCTCCAATTGCGGGAACACGGGTTACAGGGGACGCGCCGGTCTGTATGAACTTCTGGTGGGGACGGATGATATAAAGGCACTGGTTCAGACCCGGGCGAGGATGGAGGAGATCAGGACTCAGGCCGTTAAAGACGGCATGTGTTCCCTCATGCAGGACGGGATTAGGAAAGTCTTCCTCGGCAGCACGGATCTCATTCAGGTCAGAAAGGTCTGTATTAAATAGTCAAAGCTTCCCGCCATTTAAAGCAAATCCGCTGCCATCCATTCCTAGGGATATTGGCCTGGAGACATGAGACCGGCTGATTCCTCTAACCCGAACATAATGTTCATGTTTTGAATGGCGCTTCCCGCCTGTCCTTTTACCAGGTTGTCGATCAAAGAAATCACAATCAATTTACCGGTTCTATCGTCTGTGTTCAAGGAGAGGTTGCAGAAATTCGTCCCCCGGACGTCCACGCTTCTCTGCATCTTTTCAGGACCGAAGACCCGCACGAAGGTTTCGTCTCTGTAAAAAGAGCGATAAGCGTCTTCAACGCGTTCGACGTCTTGCCCGGCCTTCATCTGACCATATACCGTGGTCAGGATTCCCCTGGACAAAGGAAGCACATGGGGAGTAAATGTGATCTTTGTCTCTTTGGCTGAAACGAGAGTGAGTTCTCTCTCGATCTCATATACGTGCTGGTGCCCTGAAACCTTGTACGCGTTCATGGTTTCATAGCGCGCCGGGTAATGGAATGTGGGCGAAGGATTCTTACCTGCCCCGGAGACTCCGGTCTTTGCATCACAGACAATTGAATCAATGTCTATGATGTCTGCTTTCAAGGCCGGGCCCAGAGCAAGGATAGCACTGACAGCGAGACAGCCGGGGTTCCCTACCAGGCTTGACCCGGCTACCTCAGAGCGGTGGAGCTCCGCTAAGCCGTAGACGGACTGGGATAACAGATCGGGAGAGGCATGCTCTTGATTCTTTCCGATTCTGGCCGCGTAGCCCTTGTATATCTCTGGATCGTTAAAACGGAAATCCCCACTAAAATCTATGACCTTCACGCCTTTGTCCAACCAGGAACGGGCCTCTTTCTGCCCTACGCCGTCCGGGGTGGCAAAAAAGACGATATGAAAATCATCGGGACGGTTCGGATCATCCGGATCAATAATGGGCAAATCACAAAAGCCCGTCAAATGCGGATAAATCTCGCTGTATGGTTTACCGACATCCTGCTTGTCAATGAGCGCGGCAATTTCCGCGTACGGATGCCTGATGAGGAGTTCCACGGTACCACAACCCCCATACCCCCCGGCCCCGATAATCCCAACCTTTATCTTGTCCATATCAAAACTCTCCCGTAGCCTTTTCTTTGGCAAAGCATATTCCTTTTCCATCAACGCGTCAACAGGGAGCCTCAACATATATAGTCTTTAATGTGTCATGAGGTATGGGCTGTTCCCTCAAGATGATATCTATAGGGGGCAGAGGCTGTGATCTGAACTTTGAGGGTTTGAGAGGCCATTCCTTCGTCCGGTGTTCTATTTTGTATTCAGATCTTCTTTGGGAGCGGTGTGGGCAGATGATGAGTCCGCCTTTCCGACTATGCGAAAATTTCCAATGCTTGCCAGAACCGGACTGAGCGGATCGGGAAAGCCAGCCATGAAATTTTCCTGAATGACGAGGTAGTCCCATGTGGGACTTGATGAGGGTAAAAATACTTTGTGTCTCCACGGGAGATAGTGGCCTTCGTATGGAAATTTTTCTTCGATCACGCGCAAATAACGTTCGCTTGCTTTAAACCTGAGGCCGAATGACGGTTGCGGCGATCGCCATGAATATATAATTGTCGACTCCAGCTGATCTTGCGTGAGTCGCTCAAGCGATTTCGCAACTTCGTAATGTTCTCTCAATCCATTTCGGATCAGGTGCCGGTGAACGCGAATGTCTATGGAGATCTGATAGCAGAGAACCAAGACGGCCAGCGCGAAAATCGGTATCCGGAATCGCATGAGCCAATTCGAAGGGGCAAGACGCATTGCCAGTGCAAATGCAAGAAGACAGACGACACCGGTGGGAATGAGGTATCGCAGTTGCATGCCCTCCTTAGACACTGCGAGCGCATATGATGACGCCAGCCCCACTATGCAGAAGATCACGAGGAACACGGCCCTGACGGGCAGACGGCTCCTGCGCTTGTGCGCTCTCCACAACAAGAATCCGAGTAGGGTGAAACAGTACAAGAGCCACAGATGCCAGCCTCCTTCTTGAGATATTGCCTTGGAGAGATTCGATAAAATCACAATCGGGCTTGGTAGAGCGACCGATCCTTTTCCATGTGCCGTGTTGTGAATGGCGAATTGAAAAAAGCGCCTGAACATCATTGGATACGCCTGAGCGAATACTGATGTCGCTGCAACGAATCCAAGGACTATTCCGACCAATCCTGCAGCGGCGTTTCTCAGACGCCGCTGCCAGCCGATACTCGGAAGGAACAACAAACCGGCAATCAACGCGGCGACAAAAGCGATAAATGTCCACTTGAGCGCACAGCACAGCCCGACAGCAAGCCCGATAATCAGTATTCGCCTTCGTGAAAACTTGTCCCAATCGCCGCTGCACGCCGTCAGTACCACGAGCGAGGCAGTGGAGAAACAGAGTATTTCCGGACTCCATATATTACTGTATTGGAGCGCCTGAGGACACATGAAGTAGGTCCAAAGGGCGGCCACCTGGATCAAGCCGGGCAAATTTTTCAAGATGTATCGGATCAGAATATAGGCGGCAACAACATTGAGTACACAGGCCAGGATGTATCCGAACAATCGAAAGAGGTCGATATCGAATGGACCAAACCCCATCAACCAGTGAATGGCGCTACTGATCAGGAAGACTGGAGTCCCTGGATTATCCATGTTATCCGGGATCTTGCCATCTAGGAGCAAAAGGCCGCCATAGAAATAGATGTTTTCAGGGTCGTAATAATGAATCCAGTACGGGCGAGGGTGCAAGAGGATCTTGTATGTCCAGTCGAACGCAAGAGGAAAAAAGGTGAGTAGCATTACCGCCCAGGGGCGATCAATCTTTTTGGGAGTTTTTGCTTGGTCTTCCATGGTTCCTCACATAGAAGGGGACGTTGGTTCCAAAACAACTTAATGATATTTTTCTGTATCCGATAACACCCTGGAAGCGGCTAAACGATTTACCGCCGATGTCGTTATACCAAGAAATCGTGCAACATCCGCTCCTGAATACCCCATTTCTTTAACCGATACCTGACAAAATATCTTTCTGGCTCTAACGACACTCCTTCTCCTGTTGCCTGAACATAGTTCTTTTTTCTCTACAGCTTCTCCCTCGCCTATTTTTTCCGCCAATGATTCCAAATCAGATATCCTTAAATTTAACCGTAGTGTCTCCTTCTCCTTTTTATACGCATCAGTAATTGCATTATTGACAAATTCACTACTTCCCAGTATCCGTTCGTCAGAAAATATCTTACTTCCAGACCTTTTTAATGAGAGAACCTGCGACCATCCCCCAAGACTCCGAATAAGACCTCCTCCAACCAACTCCGGCCTACTGCCCTCCTTAACTCCTCCCTCAATAAATTGCTCATATTTTTCTATCGCTCTTTTTCGCCTCTTTCCAAAATAGGCCAGGATCGTGTCGCTATCCTGCCAGGATCGCTTTATGGTCCCCATAATGACAGAATGCCCACACCATTCATATCTCTTTAGCAATTTAATATTCCTTACTATCCCGGCCCTTAAGGGATTCAGATGAATATAGCGAGTTAATTCCAATAGGTAGGGATCATCTTCACATAAAATGGATTTATATCTGTTTTGAAAAAGATGGCCGTATCTTTTATGCCGTCGGTTATAATTAACCACATATCCGGTTAAGAGCTTCCGCATGCTGTTGGAAAGGGATAACCTTCCGGTTCTTACCAGCAAATGGAAGTGATTATTCATTAAGGCCCAAGCGTAAATACTGAAGGCCTCTTTGTCACAAAGGTCCTTCAAACGACCAATAAAGTCCTCACAATCCTTTTTACTGCCGAATATCTCTATCCCGTCAATTCCCCTGCCAATTACATGATGCAAGGCGCCGGGTGTATCTAGTCTTGGTTGTCTTGGCATAAAGGAAAAGTATCTCGATTTGACTCGTCTGTCAAGTTGTTTTGGAACCAACGTCCCCCTTTACTTTACTTTAGAGGAAAACTCAGACTCAGATACGGCGGAGAATCAGTCCTCGATTCGGCCTCTTTGTTTCTTCTAGCCCTTATAGAACGGAAAGATTTAAGGAGTGACTTCGTTGTCCTGTGAAGGCAGCTCAAAAACAACATTGAATGCAACTCTTGTAGGGACAGGTTCACCCCCAATCTCACCTGGACTGAAACGCCATTTCTTGACCGCTTCCAAAGCGGGTGGACCGAATACATCTAGAGCCTCCTCGGGATCGGCCTTAACTGCTTCGATTTCCGTGGCTAGACCATCGGTTCCCACCAGGCATCTCACCGTCACTTTTGCTTTAATCCCCAGCGTTATGGCGCTTTGGGGGTACACCGGAAGGACCCTATGGACAACCGCAGGTTTTTGGTCTATTTGGTCCAGACTGTACCCAAAAGTGTTCTCAGGTGATTCCTGAGCACCGGTGAAGAATACGAAACAGATTGAAAGGAGCAGAGAGACAGCCAGAAAGGTTAGTCTCCCGGAATACTTCCTTTTTTGCGCGATCATGATAAGCCTCCTTTTGATTTAGGATTTGTTTTTCAGTATGCTGTTGACGGAGCATCATGATCAGTTTCTTTCTGTAGAAGCCGTAAAATATCTCTCCTCAATCTCGGATGGTGAAAGACTCAGCCGGCTGAGATAGAAACTGATTCGGTTTGGGTGATTCATATCCAACTCCAGCATCGTATTTAATTCATCATCAAAGTTCACTCCTATGAGTGTGCCAAAATGGGTGTCAGCATAGTCATGCAGCCGCTGTGCAGCTTCATGAGTCAGTTCAATAGTCATTTTTATTGTATTTGGCAAGTCCGAATTGGGATAGGACGTTTGTAACACCTGAACAATTCCGACAACGTCTTCGGCTGTAATCATGGATTCCTGGCCGGGTGCATATATATTCAAAGTAATACCCGGGGCAAGCTTGTTTCCTTCATAATCCATTGTCTCTATCTGTTTTTTGTTGAGCTGCCAGCCTTCAGGCGCGTCCAGATTGAAGAGGCTTTCTTCCAGAGGGATATTCCATTGGATATCGGTGTATTCTACATGAACCTTCTGCGTATAAGGAGAATTGACACCGATTTTGATCTCAATTTCTGCCAGCATGGGTGTACCGTCTTTACGGTTGACCCACAGCTCTCCAAAGGTCTGTTCCACTTCAGGCAAGTCGCTGCCTGGAAAATAGAAATCCTCTATATCAAAGCTGAATCCAACCGCGGGAATCCCATTAATTTCGCCTTCACCTACAATTCTGGTCTTATCCTCAGTAATCTCCTTCATCTTTTCCCAGCTCTTCGAGACGGTAGTTATGAACGGGCTAAAATGAGGTTCCCGCCCATTTTCGACATTAAATAACCGGGTTTCTAAATCTGCCTGATGGGATTCCGGGTTCAACATCAAAAGGTCATATCGACCGGGTTCCCGCTTAAAGATGTAGGTTTTATTGACTCCGGGTTTCACACCCATGACCTCATCTGCTCTCGAAAGCCCGGGATCCTTATGATAGACCTTTGCACAGCTCATCTCTTGTTCTCCATTAGAGGTCTCCCTCCAGTTGCATCCTCTATAGGATACAGTACGAACCTGTACTAACTGCTTCTGCACATCAGCCCAGGAGATAGAGCCGTTTAAGTCGCCTTTCCATGGAAAGAGAAGGAAAAGAATCAGCACTGCCGCAGCCGCCATGGGTAACATGGCCCAGCGACTGGGAAGAATGCTTCTCCTTATTCCCGCGTCGAGAGGCGCCGTCTTGTCCTGCCGTCGCTTTGCCAACTCATTCCGGGCGTCGTGCAGGATACGTTCGTCAGCCTCGAGGTCGGTTTCGATTTCAGATTCACGGATTAAGCGCATAAATTCTTCGGGTGGTTTCATTGGGCACCTCCAACATTCAAAAGGGATCTCAGTTTGTCGATTCCGTACCGATAACGGCTTTTGGCCGTATTGGATGAAATCTGCCGCGCTTTGGCAATGTCCCGGAAGGTCATGGAAGCATGCAGATGCATCATAACTACCTCACGCTGTTCAAACGGCAATTCCGCCAGGGCACCGCTTAGCCGTTCCATTTGTTCATTGCATATGACCGACTCAAGCGGCCCTTCTGCACAATCCACAAATGCCCTTTCAAGATCAGCCCCCGGGTTCGATCGCCGACGCTCAGCCTTTTTCCAGTTTCGAGCATGATTGGCTACGCAAGTCATCAAATAACTTTTGAGGCTGCCGGTAAGTCGGAAATCGTCCAGTCCCTTGACGAACGATACGAATACATCGTGCACGACGTCTTCCGAAGCCGTCCGGTCATTGAGCAAGGTCATCGCCAGAAGCAATAGGTTTCTTTTGTATTTGCTGTATATCCGCGTAAGGGCTTCCTGGCTTCCGCGCTTGCTCAGATAAACCAGCAGTTTGTCTTCCATAGATCCGGTCCTATGCCTACGCTGACAAACATTTGTCAGTAGTATAACAACTGACGGGTGTTTTTAGGTCTAAATAAAATACTTATGGAACTCTTTTTTCGAGATTTGCGTGTAGGAGAGCCTTGATTTGTATGTCAAGATAAGCACGAGCACAGAATATTGTAGGTGGATTTCGTGAGGCGAATACGGAAAGCTCGGCATTTGAAAGGGTAGGTTATGGGTAAGACAATCTCGTTTTTCCTTGGAGTAGACCCTGAACCGAGGTTAGGACTACAAGTAGTAACCTTCATTTTTGCCAAAGTATAGACTAGCCCTAACTTGTTTTTACTAGACGCCATCGTTATTTGAGGGAAATGTCTTAAAATGAATTCGAAGATTGAAATCATCTATCCCTTCACTAAGATGTCAAATCCCCCTTGTAAAGGGGCCTTTTCTTTGCTTCTAATCCTTTTCCCTTCTATTCCCTTGAACCCCTTAGTTAATCGCAAAAACCGTAAGATCCAGGACTTTCTAGTCTATTGAAATTCCGCGAAATTTTTCAAAAGGGAAAACGATAATCTATAATTTCCTTAGATGATGCCTTGATGGTGAATCAGGGGGTATCCCCCTCATTGACAATCCCCAGCTTTCAAACTAGGATTTACAGAGTTGAAGATCTGAAATTGAGAAAGAGTCCCCACAGAAAGAACTGTGTCCCTCTTTCGGGCAGAGCAGGAGAAGATTCTAGAGAATGTCCGAAGAAATTTTTGATAACCCAAATGAATCTAAAGATGGATCAAAATCCCATGAAAGAAGACTGTCATCTTCCGATTTAGCCGCCTCCTATGACAGGAGAGACGGCAAGGACCTGAGAAAGGAACGGGCTCCCATAGCCTTCCCGGAACGAAGAAAGATTGAAGAGCGAAGAAAAGAGCCGCTCAGACGTCCTTTTAGAATTCCCATATTTCTTAAACTTGCCACTCTATTCACGCTGGTCATCCTTCTTGTGATATCCGCCATCAGTTATTCGATGCTCAAGAAACAGAAAGAGCAGTTTACTGAACAGCTAATGGATCTTGGACAGAGCATGATCCGTATTGTTGCCAATAATGCCTCTGACAAGCTGTTGGGAGAAGAGGACTTAGCCCTCTTCAGGCTGGTCCATGATATTGCCGAAACCGAGCAAATCGTCTATGCCGACATCATAGACGAGCAGGGTATAGTCAGGGCTCATAGTCGGATTAATGAAGCAGGTCAACCCTATGTCCCCCTGAAGAAGACCCATATCGTCAAAAAAGAAGACGGTTTGATCATCAGCCGTATCGTCGACGAAGGAGAGGAATGCTTCTTCTTTGAAGCGCCCATTACCTTCCAAAAAATCAGGGTTGGAGAAGTCCATATCGCCATCTCTCAGAAAGATCTTCTGGAAAACATCCGCGAATCAAAGGATTCTGTCCTTGTCCTTACAGGGATCATTCTGTGCCTAGGGATCTTGCTTTGTCTCGGTCTTAGCGCCTATTTTTCAGCCCCTATTAGAAAATTGGGTGACATGACAAAGGCCTTGGGGATGGGCCGCTTCAATCATCGGGTGCGAATCAATCGTAATGATGAGTTCGGAGACCTGGGCTCTTCGTTCAACAGAATGGCCGAAGATCTGGAGATCAAGGAGAAGATCAAAGACTCTTTTGGCCAATATGTGACCCCTGAAGTGGTAGATATGATCCTGAATAATCCAAATATGACAAAAGGCTCAAAAATAGAGGCCACAGTCCTATTTGTGGATATCAGAGGTTTCACGACCCTTTCAGAGGGGAAACCACCAGATTTGATTGTTGACCTGTTGAATGAGTATTTTGCGAGGGTCACTGAAGTGGTCAATAAGAATAAAGGGCACATAAACAAATTCGCGGGGGATGAGGCTGTCGCCGTCTTTGGCGCGCCATTGCCCCATCCTCTACATGCTCTGAACGCTGTCAAAGCAGCTTTGGGCATACAACAGGAGATGGAAAAACTGAATCAGGAAAAGAGGATGGGAGATATCTCTCTTGAAGCCGGGGTGGGAATCAATTCGGGTGAAATGGTAGCAGGAAGCATCGGCTCTGAGGAAAAAAGGGAGTATACGGTCATCGGGGACAGTGTGAATGTGAGTTCCAGACTCACCTCCCTCGCTAAAGGGGGAGAGATCCTGATGAGCAGACAAACCTACGAATTGATCGGTAAAGACAGGGTCATTGTAGAGCCCCAAGGAGAAGTGTCTGTCAAAGGCAGGAAGGAAGGGATAGGTGTTTTTCGTGTGCTTGGTTTGAAAGAGGAGCGGAATGGGGAGACGTGATAGAAATAAGGGGTGTAGACGAGAGGGATTTCTCTTCTTTACCGTCATATCATTAGGCTTGCTCCTCTCGTCTTGCACTGCATCATGGCCTATTTTGGATAGAATACCGGTTCCCCATGTAGGGGACCACGCAAAGAGGGCGGCTTTTGAATCCGAAGAATATGTGGTCTACGTTCTTCAGGGTAAAGAGAATCCAGAGACTTTGGCGGAGAGGTTTTTGGGGGACAAAGAGAAATCATGGGTTATTGAGGACGCCAATGAGGGCGTCCCTTTTGTGAAAAATCAGAGGATCATCATCCCGCTGCGAATAGACAACAAGGGAGGATTGACGGCAAGCGGTTACCAGGTTGTGCCTGTTCTGAACTATCACCATTTTTTGGAGGACTGCGATTCTCCCCTCTGCATTTCCCCGGCCGTTTTCGACCAGCACATGAAATACCTGAAAGATAATGGGTACAGGACAGTCACCATGGAAGATCTTCAGGGCTTTCTGCAATACCGTAAGGCATTGCCCAAGAAATCTCTAGTGATCACGATTGATGACGGTTACAGGTCCGCTTATGACGTCGCCTATCATATACTAAAGAGATACGGTTTTACGGCAACATTCTTCATTTACACCGATTATGTCGGAGTATCCCCAAAAGCGATTACCTGGGATCAACTCAAAGAAATGGGTGCCGATGGATTCCAAATAGGCTCGCACACCCAATCTCATAGTGACCTGACCATGAAAAAGGAAGGCGAAAGTGAAGAGGATTATTTCGCAAGAATAGAGAAGGAACTCATTGGTTCCAAACAGATCATAGACATGAAACTAGAACAGGATACGATGGCCATCGCCTTTCCCTTTGGGCGCTATGATGAGAACATCTTATCCTTAGCCGAACAGGTGGGCTATAAGTTGGGGTTTTCAGTGGATGGGGGAGGTAATCCATTCTTCTCTGATGCTCTTTGCTTAAGGAGGACGCAGATACTGAAAAAGGATTTAAACAGTTTCATCACAAAACTGGATACTTTTTACGAATTTCCGTTGGAGTAGGACATAGTGAAAAAAAACACCTATCTCATTCCGGTTACTCTTCTCTGCACATTGCTCGTCGGTTGTGCTCTCCCGTTGACACAGCAGTCTCCAGAAAGAATCAGTGAAGAATATCTCAGGATGGGTGAAGCGTATGAGCAGGAAGGGGCGTGGGTCAAGGCCCTCAAACAATACACACTTGCTCTCACGGTAAACCCATCTGATCAGGAGACTCAGGAGCGCCTTGAGAGAGTCAAACAGGAAATAGATGAGAAGGCGAGACAGCATTATGAAACAGGTCTCGAACTATACAGAGAGGGGATGTACGGACGTGCTCATCACGAGTTTTTGAGCGCTTTGAGGCTTCGACCGGATTATCCTGGAGTGATTGACATCCTGACGACAAGGGAACGGGTACAGGTTAAAAGGTATGTTATACATACCGTCAAACCTGGAGAAACCCTCATGCGGGTGGCCATGTTATATTACGGGGATGCCAAAAATATCCCCGTCATCGCGAAATATAACGGCATCACAGACGCCACGCGATTATATCCAGGTCAGAAAATAAAGGTCCCGGAGATTGTTGGACAGACATTTCTGGCCGAAGAAAAGAACGTGGAAACAGCAGAAACCAAGACTACCTATTCGGACTACCAGGAATGGGAGACCTATACCCTTGAAGCCGGAGGGACATTCGAACCCAAGGAACAGGAATATCAAGATCAAGGTGCCATCTACCGTGATCATGGCATTGATTTTTTTGGGAAGAGACAATACGAAGAGGCGATTGTTGCATTCAACAAGGCATTGAAGGCAGATCCGCAAGATGAGCTCAGCCTCGAATACGCCTACAAGTCTCATTTCGCCAGTGCATTAGATCTTTATGAAAAGAAAGACTTTCTACAAGCCAGGGATGAATTTCAAAAAGCCCTTCAGTACAAAGAGGATTGCCACGAGTGTATCGAATACATAGAGAGAATCGAGGAGTCATACAAGGACACACACTACAAAAGGGGAATAGAGTATTTTGGGAAGGAACAGTTGAACGAAGCCATCAAGGAGTGGGGGATGGTGCAGGCTATGGACCCTCATTACAAACGGGTGAATGATCTCATTGAAAAGGCCGAAACGATCCTGAAGAACATAGAAAGAATAAAGGAAGATCTTGAGGAAGAAGGGGAGATTAACTAGTGCCTTGTATCATAATTCCTAGACTAATTATATGATGAGACACGGACCATTCCCCCAAAACGATATCTATAGAGGCCAGTGGCGGTGATCTGATCTTTGAGGCTTTGAAAGGCTGTATCTTCCAAACGAGCTATACATTCTGCCATGGGTTCTGTGGCGTACCCCCCGGGGTGTACCTCGGAGCATACCCCCTCAAAGCTCAGATCAATGCGGGATTCAGCGGAATTTCTTTCTGAGATATCGTCTTGGGGGAACAGCCCATGCCTCATCTTTTCGGTGGTCCACGAATATATGATACAGGGCACTAGTGTTCATCCAGAAATCGAAAGCGGACACTTGCGTAGTTTCCAGACTAGAAGTGAGTAGTTTTTTGTAAGATTAAGGAACGCGAAGATTTTAGTCCTCGAAATACTCTATTTTCTCAACAAAACATAAACCGCCCCCGCCCCTCCATCATAAGGTCTTGCCGTTGCAAAGGCCAAAACGATTTTTTTTGCGGGCCCGCTTGTGAGCCAGGTGGGTAAGTTTGCCTTCAAAACGGCCAGACTATCCTGAGAATTGAGACCGCGACCGTGGACGATGAGAACACATCTGAATCCCCGTCTGGAACTCTGAAGGAGAAAGTCCCTCACTCTGATCTCGGCCTCTTTTCTGGTCAGCCCGTGCAGGTCTATGTGATCCTGTACGGGGAATTCTCCTTTTTTTAGGGTCTTCATAATCTTCCGGCTGATACCTTTCACGGATCCCTCGATGTATTCATCCGTGAAAGTAATGTCTAACTCGATGGCCCCTTTGACAAGATCATGGAGCCGGGCCATGCCTTCCCGTTTATCATCAGGTGCCGGATAAGGAGGTTTGACCTGATCCCTAGGACTCCGGATTATCTTCTTTCGCGTCCCTGGCAAAGGAGTGACCCCGGACATGGCTTCCAGAAAGAAACCCTCGTCGTCCTGGCCTGCTCCATTTGTTTCGGCTGATACGGCCTCAGGTGTCTCGGACGCCTTTTTAGTTTCTTTAATCTCAAGGTCAAGATCTTCAAAGGCGGGATTGAATGGATCGTTATCCTTTTTCACCGGGTTTTCCTTTACTGATTTCTCCTACTTCGGATACTAATGTCGTATCTCAGAAATAGCTTTCTTTATCCTGAATAGATCCAGAAAGAATAGCAGAGACCGCCTTGTTTCTCATGGATCTGTGGCGTAGATGTAATTATGTGAGTTACTTCTGAGACACGACACCAGAACGCTTAGCTGAGATGCGCTGTCAAACGCCGTCTCCCACAGACTAGTTCACCATTCTTTTTTCGGGCCTCTTGGATAACTCACAGGGTATTCAGTCGGCTATAGCCATCACGTTGGTGACGAGCCCATGATGTTTCGCGCAGTATCGATGGCCATGAAGATGTCGTCGACGTCTACAGCTAGACTTGTCACCGCGCGGATCGTGTGTTCCCCTGTAGGCAGAACCAAAACGTTCATCTCCTTCAACAGCGCGGTCAATTGCATTGCAGATAGGCGCTCGACATCGAAATAAACCATATTTGTGTCAATCATGTCACTGCTAACATGGATCCCGGGGATCCCGCTCAACCCTGACGCAAGTCGTTTGGCGTTTGCGTGGTCATCGGCTAGACGCTCGCGGTGGTGTACTAACGCATAGAGCCCACCGGCCGCGATGATTCCAGCCTGTCGCATCCCGCCGCCAAACTGCTTCCGGAAACGACGTGCACTCTCCACGAATTCTGCACTTCCCACGAGTGCCGATCCAACGGGGGCCCCAAGACCTTTGGAGAAGCAGACACTCACACTGTCAAAGTCCTTGGCGTACTCTGATTCCGGGATTCCTGTAGCCACCGATGCATTCCACAATCGAGCCCCATCAAGGTGGGTACGGATGCCTGCTTCACGAGCAACGCTGCATACCCCTTGAATCTGTTCCAGCGGCCAGATAGCTCCGCCGCCTCGATTATGTGTATTCTCTATGGCTAGCAGTCGTGTCGGCGGAAAATGTACGTCTATTGGACGAAGCGCGGCACGGACGTCAGCTGATGAGAATACGCCTCGCACTCCTGGCAAAGTTCGGCAAATGACTCCCGATAGAGCTGCCGATGCACCCGCTTCATACCAGTAGATGTGCGCATTGGCATCCAGCAGCATTTCATCACCTGGCTGTGTGTGGCAGCGGATCGCCAACTGATTCGCCATAGTTCCTGACGGGACAAAGACCGCTGCATCCTTACCCAGAAGTTCCGCGATACGTCGCTCCAGCTCCTTTACCGTCGGATCGTCCCCCAGGACATCGTCACCTACTTCCGCCTCGGCCATCGCTTGACGCATGGCCAGGGTTGGCTTCGTAACGGTGTCACTCCGCAAGTCGATAGTCCTCTCATTCAAATTATCCGTCTCTTCATCTCCTGTTACCGAGCGACGTATATCTTGGCTGACGAACGATCAAGATCATCGGAGCACACCAGCGGGTCTGATGAATTGAAATGTTATACCGCGCCATGTTGCTAATAAGGTTACTCCTTGAGCGAACGAATTCGGAGTCTCGTGATAATAAACCAAGCAACACCTAATATGATCAGAAATACTGGTGGGATACTTGGATCATCTTCTACGTAGCCAACAATTATCACAAGTACGATTCCTATCACAAAAGTTATTATCGATAGAAGAGCATGCATCTTCAGCTTCTTCATAGTATCGCGACTCCCGTTCCGTCCGTCACCGTTTTCTGCGTTTGCCGGCATTGTATTGCCTCTAAATATGAAATGGTTTGGTTTTGTTCCAAAGCGGTATAGCGTTTTGATAACCGGCTTGGTAAGTGTTTCAGCCAAGCCCGGTCTATTATATTGTGTACGCCCGGCATGGGCGTGAACTTATGGGGTGCCCCTTGGACCCGATTTA
>CAZFMX010000019.1:0-41530 GCA_964520425.1 uncultured Desulfobacteraceae bacterium | reverse complement strand
CCACGACCTCTGGATAGATGGTGGTGAATCTGAAAAGAGACCCCCATACCCCCAAGGTGTCATAGAACCGACTAAAGCGTCTTAGTCAGAAGTAACTCAAATAAATCCTTTGGAAAAGAGCCAAAATGGAGGCTATAAAGCGTATCCTTGAGGTAGACCGCCGAGATATCAACTATCTGAGGGTAACTATCGAGTCCTACGACGGCATGGGTGTGGTCAAGACCATTGATTCCCACGCGGCCCTCATTGAAGTACGAGTATCCCCGGGATGCGAACAACTCTTCTCCGATTTGACTCGTTCTTTACAACAGAATGAAGAGATTCCACTTGTGGATAAGATGGGTTCAGTCTGACCATGTTTTAGGAGCGTATCCTTGTCTCGATTTTTTCATATCAGCACTATGGGCTGCCAAATGAACGAATATGACTCAGATTTTCTAGGCCAGGTCCTAATCTCCTCCAATTATCTCCCCACGGATAATCCAAGGCAAGCAGACATTATCTTGATCAACACCTGCACCGTGAGGGCCAAAGCCGCACAAAAAGCCTTTAGTCTTTTAGGCCGGATGGTTTCTTTGAAGAAAAGGAACCCGGAATTGATTCTCGGAATCACCGGCTGCCTGGCCCAGCAAGAAGGCTCCAGTTTGATGCAGAGATTCCCAGACTTGGATTTGGTGTTGGGCACACGGGAAAAAGAGCAATTTGAGTCATTCTTGAACAGGATTTCGACGAGTCGTGAAAAGATTGTAGCCATCGATATGGATGGTCCTCTGGTATCCCCATTACCGAACAATGGGTACTTTAAAGGTCGAGTCAAGAGTTTCATATCTGTCATGGAAGGATGTAACAACTTCTGTAGTTACTGTATCGTCCCTTATGTAAGGGGTAGGGAGGTCAGTCGTCCTCCAAAGGAGATTTTAGAAGAAGTACGGCATCTCATTTCCCAAGGAACTCAGGAGATCACCCTATTGGGGCAAAATGTCAATTCCTATAAATGGGATAAAACATACCGATTTTCTTCATTACTCAGAGAAGTGAATGAACTCAAAGGTCTGACAAGAATACGGTTTACAACCTCACACCCTAAGGATCTTTCAGATGATTTAATCAACCTTTTCGCAGAGTTGGATAATCTATGTTCCCATATTCATCTCCCTTTTCAAGCCGGCTCGAACAAGATTCTCAAACTTATGAACAGACGTTACTCTAGAGAAAGATACATCGATTTAGTCGGAAAATTGAGACAGGTCAGTCCGGAAATCGCCATCACAAGTGATGTCATGGTGGGCTTTCCTCAAGAGTCTGATGAGGATTTTCAATTGACGCTTGACCTTATAGAGAAAATAGAGTTTGATAACCTCTATTCCTTCAAATACTCTGACCGGAAAGGGACCGTGGCGGAGAAGATGGAAGGGAAGATCAATGATTCGGAAAAATCATTGCGTCTCGAGACACTCCAGCGTCTCCAAAACCGTATCACCCTGAAAAAGAACCGAATGCTGGAAGGTACAAAAGTAAAGGTTCTGGTGGAAGGATACAGCAAGCGTAACGGGCAATTGACAGGTCGCACCGCATCAAACAAAGTAGTCAATTTTTCAAGCAATAACAATGTAATAGGTAGTCTAATTAATGTTGATATTCAACATGCTGCTGTGAATTCTTTGCAAGGAATACTTACCAATATGAATCATTGACTTGTTCTAATCAACCCTTAGTTTGATCATTTGTTTTGAGCCTTGAAAAAAGCAACTTTCGACTACAGCAAAGAACACCTACTCGTATTGGAAAAAGATTCCCAGTTCCGGGAAGAACTCCTCCGAACCCTCTCCGTTCTTGGTCTCAAGGCTAATCCAGCCACTAGTGTTTCTCAAGCACTTGAAATGTTAAAGGAAAATCATTTTACCTTTCTCTTATCTGATCTCACAGGGCCTGATTCTAAAAGATTGAAGGTGTTTCAGGACGTTGTTCTGAATCATCCCGAGATCAGCGTGTTGGTCATGACCACTGTTCCCAAAGGATACGCCTATAAAGAAGTCATAAGCGCAGGGGCGAGTGATTTTGTCAAAAAACCCTTTGAGGCAGGCGAATTAGAAGCCAAGGTCCAACGAATTATACTGGATCGGGATCGAAGAGCAGAATTGAGCGAGCTTTCAATCACCGATGCTCTTACAGGTCTTTATAACCAACGACATTTTTACACGCGTCTGAAAGAAGAACTGGCTCGGGCCAAAAGGCAGTATCGTCCGTTTTCGCTCATCCTCCTTGATTTGGATGATTTTAAGGCCTACAACGATACTTACGGACACTTTGCGGGTGATGAGGTGCTCCGCAGCTTCGGCGGAATTATCAGCCACCTCATCAGAGAGGGGGCGGATTCGGGGTATCGTTATGGAGGAGATGAGTTCGCCATTATCCTCACGGAGGCCGACCGTGGCATGGCAGAAGAGATCTGTAGGCGTATAGAGAAGTCTCTCGAAGCAGAAGAGTATAATGCGAGTATGGGGTATTCGACTTATAGTTCGGGGATGACAGTAAAGAATTTGGTGGAAGAGGCAGATAAAGCCCTCTACAAGTCTAAATTGAGAATACCAGATAATGTCGGATAATATATATTATGTAAACTTGCCTTTATCTCTTTATCTCCTCTTTTCTCCCATTACAACCTCCATCGGGTTTATCAGCCCGCATAGCACTAAGAATTCTCAATTATTTCCTGATATTTATTGACATTCTCCATTACCGCGTTGTACAAAGATTTGTTGTCAAATTCTCGCGGAGGTTATGATATTCATGAGTAGTGTGGTCAAAAAGAGGCGAAAAAAGATTAGAAAGCACAAATATAGAAAATTGAAAAAGGCGATGAGGCACAAAAACAAGTAACATACTTTACCTATATTCTCTAAGAAGAAGGCAGTCCGGAGATCCGGATCTGCCTTCTTTTTTGTTGCCCTATTCTTGTTTTTCCTAGATTTCTAGAAGAAAGCCTTGAGACCTGAAAGGTCCTTGCCTTTCCCCTCTTATACCGCCTCGACCCGATTGATTTGCGGGACATTCTGCTTCAAGACCTTCTCAATTCCCATCTTGAGGGTCATCTGAGACATCGGACAGCCTCCGCAAGCGCCTTTTAACCTGACTTTAACCACACCCCCCTCATCCACATCGACAAGTTCAACATCGCCTCCATCAGCCTGCAGAGAAGGTCTCACCTTATTCAAAGCGTCTTCAATTTGATCTTTTAACATGTCTGAATCCTCCATAATTTGTGCGTCAGCTTTCTCTTCGCTATCATAAGATAGCATCAATCCATCGAAAATCAATAGGTCATTCCAAAAACCTTCGCGGCTCTTTGATCAAGATAGCGTGAAAGCCCTTCTGAATGCTCAGGGGACCACCCAAGGCTTCTTTGCCAAATCTCATCGCTTTCCATACACAGATAGATCCCGAGATCATCGTGCCACTGATTCAGGATTTTAGACATATAGACATACATAGCAATCCGTATAGGTTTGAAATAACGCATTTTTCCATCAAACCCGCGGATGAATTCCCCGTCCAGAATATGGGATTCAGGGTGTCTTTTCCTTATGACTTTCTTTAGCAAAGGCATATATCTGAGACAGCCCAGGCTCATCCAAATAATCCCATTCGGATCGATTAGATCATCCATTAGATCCACAGTCCTTCTATATGCATCTTTCCAGTTCTGATGCTCAATCAAAGGATCAAAGTGAAAGCCTACGACAAAACCCTCATCTTGGCATCGACGGGCTGCTTCCAGTCTCTTTTTAATACTCGGTGCCCCCTTCTCTTCTTCATCTGCAATGGAAGGGCTGTTCAACGACCATGATACAATAATCCTGTCCCGCCATGGGGATAAGAGCAGCCCATCAACCTGTTCTGTTTTTGTCTTAAGCTCAAGTACCGCATTCATTCTATTTGAGAAAAAAGGAAAAAGGATCTTCCTCCAATCGACTAAGGGTTCGAGGGCCAGGCTGTCCATGAATTCACCTGTGCCGATTCTGAAGATTCTTTCCGAATTTCTATCTATATAATCACCTATTTGATCAAGTTTACTCTCAAGATTGACAAAGACCCTCAATTCCGGCTGGTTGAAATAGGCCTGCAGAATGCAATAGCTACAATTCAAGGGGCAGTTTGCGCCTACATGCAGAATCTGATACCCACAACAGATGTATTCTTTTGTTCCCGGACATGGCTTTAGAAATTCTCCTTGAAAAGGAAGCAAACGAAGGGTCTCTTTTTCCAGGTTCAAGGCACCAGGGCCTTGCCGGGATTGGAAGGGTTCCACATACTTTACCGGGAGGCCATTCAGCCTGCCAAGGATCGCAGTAGTCTGAGAATAGGCCTCCGCCCCCTCCTCCACCCGGACTCTTTTGACACGTGCACGCCCTGTCATCGTTCCTCCTCTTGCCAGGGATCAGCCAGTGTCTCAAGCCCATTTATATTGTTGAGGGCCTTGATCTTATCTTTCAATTGCCTGCCGTTTCTGAAAGTGACTTCGAGACGATAGTCAGGCCCCTCGAAAAACGGCGGATGAAATATTCGTAATTTATCGGACAATCTCAATTCTGAAACCGCTTTCCTAAAGGATTCTTCTGAGCGTGTTAAGAAGGGAAATCGGACTGACCTCAATAGTCCAAGGATTGCCTTTGTTTTCTGCGGAAGATTGAGCTTCTCGTCCTCCATGATGGCGACAAAGGGTTTTTGTTTGAACAATCCGGGAATATCTATACCATCTCTTATGCAAATATCATTTGTCAATTCGATGAATTGCAGTTGTTGGTTAAAAGTCAACCTTAGATTCATGATAGACTTAATAAGGTCTGAACGAAAGTCGGATTCAACCTCCAGAAGTGCTTCAAATGCCTTGACAAAAATCTCTCCTTTGGCAAGAGCCCTCTTAACGGTGTGGTCCTGCCCTTCTATGTTCAAGAATAGGTCTAGGGTCGATTCACTGGGAGGAAGGGATAATAGGGGCATATAGGTGTGAATAACCTCTTCTCGTGAAATATGGTGAACAAGCCGAGCCAAGATCATGGCCTTCTCAACCTCATTGAACTCCCTGCTGACAAGATTATCGTGAAGGTTCAATAGGAGGAGTTGCAGAGGTGAAAGGCCTAAATCAGTAACGTCTCTACAAGGGATCTCTCCTATTTGAAGATTCTTGAGGGCGAGTATTCGTCGATATCCGGAAACCACATCGACCTTCCTCTCTCCTCCCGTCACCACAATGGGCAGGTTAATGAGACCGAATTCCTGAATAGAACGGATGAGTGGGTCCAAGGCAGATCCGTAACTCATGCAAAAGGGCCCAGGAGTGTCATTTATCGCTTGAGAATCCAGGTTTATGAGAGGAGATCTCGCTATTTCCATCATGTTTATCATGAATGACTCCAATAAATTTTAAGTCAACCACCTTCGGATAAAACCGAAGGCTTAAGGGTCCAAGGGGTCAAGGGGCCAAGTGGAAAAACGATTATGCCTTCCCTTGAATCCTAGAATCCTGGAACCCTTGAATTCTGACTGTCTAAATAAAATCGAACTGAAGTCTTCGCCTAAAGGCGAGGGATTTTCTCCCATTCCCAGAATGGGACATTAAAAACGATTGCCGACCAGAAAAACCCTGTAAACGGCTTTACCACTCTTGGACAAAAGCTTTCTGAAACATAACATCGAATCCAATCTGCTGTAAACAGGATCTTCGGACGAAAGAATATGGCGTATGGAATTGTGGCTGTGAATGAAGGAGCAAAATAGTCTTGGTACGAGGCTATCAATGATTCACTTGAAACAAGATGGAAAATGAGATAATTTCTTCACAAAAACCTCACGGAAGGGAGCAGTTATCACCAGAATAGCGCACATACTCATGGTCACAGCCGTTTGTCTTTTACTCCTCTTCCCATCGGTGCCGTCATATGCCCAGGGGGGTGAAGATGACCACGTCATCAGGATTGGTCTCCCCTTACCTTTATCAGGGACGAAGTCCTCACTTGGCGACCTGCATCGTCAATCGTATGTTATGGCTTTGGAAGAGATCAATGCCTCAGGCGGGATCAGGCAAGGGAGATATGCAGGATGGTCCATGGAATTTCTATTCATAGACACACGCGGTATGGCGGAAACAGGGAGGGAAGCGGTCGAGAATCTGATCTCCGAACAGAGAGTTTCAATCATTATGGGCGGGTATAGCAGCGCAGTTGCCTTTGCTGTGGCAGAGGTTTGTGAATGGAACCGAATTCCCTTTATCTCTCCGAGTGCTGCTGCCGATGAGATCACCCAACAAGATTGGGAATTCACATTCAGGATCAATCCGCCTGTCAATGACTACAACTCCGGCCTTGAGGACTTTCTCTGCAACATCACTCAACCAAAATCCATGAGTATTGTATTCGAAAACACACGATTGGGCATATCCAGTGCTCAAGGTATGAAGAAATGGTGCGAGGAAAACTTTATCGAGGTATTGATGTATGAGACCTATGAGCCGTGGGCAGGGGATTTCGAAGAAATAGTCGATGAGATAGGTGCCTTCAATATCGATATAGTCTTTGTGGCAGCCAATCTAAGGGATTCCGCAATCCTGATCAATCAGTTGCCTCAACCAGAGACTCACCCCAAGATGATTGTAGGAAGTGTAGGAACCTTTAGTACTCCTGATTTCGTCAAAGAGGTTGGTCCACGGTCTGAAAATCTTCTTACCTCAGCGGTCTGGATACCTCATGTTAATTATCCTGGCGCCAATGAATTCGTTCACCATTATGAGGCGAGATACGGAGCCGCACCTGATTACCATAGCGCACAGGCCTATGCAGCGGCTCAAGTCTGCAGGGATATTCTGGAGAGAACCCTATCTCTTGAAGCGGGTGATCTCTTAGAGGCATTACATACCACGAATATGATGAGCGTCCTAGGTCCTGTAAAATTTGGCTCATACAAAAATTTCACCAATCAAAATCAACTCCTTACCCTAGTCATTCAGATTCAGGAGGGGGAGTTCCAGGCTATTTGGCCCCCAAATGCCGCAACAGCAGATTGTGTGAATTGCGTTCAGGATGGCGCTTATGACTTGGCCACTCAGGAAAATCTTGGTGATCGCCCTGCCTTTCAACCCTGATGAACTGGGCTCTCTTTATACCATATAGTGTGTGGGTGCCAAGCCAAAACGCAACATGAAGTGGACTAGATGTTCGAAGGAAAAAACCGCGATCAGGATTTTCAACTTTTTTTATGAGAACCCCATGATGTATCGCGGTCACTACTCGAACTCCGACTGTATCAAGAGTTAAAAAAAGCCTATATTTATAGACTCTGCAGCTCTTTTTAGCTTGACGAGAAAGCTCCTTTCCGCTATACTTCTTTACCATAGATAGGGGGTCCTCTCTCCTCGCTAACGATCATACATTTTGTTTCTCGATCCAATAAGGGCTTTTCATTCTCTCGTTCATATTCCTATCTCTAGATGTGAGAAGAGCCTTCGTTTTCCAAGACAGAAGCCATGTGTTCATTCGTTATTGTCGTTTTTGGATACCCATCCGCTTCTCATAAATCCCGTTTTATCGGAGCGGTGTGAAGTGTCATTCTCACGACCAGGTGAATGAATAATGGATAGACACACGCGAATCCTGATTGTTGATGATGATCCGAAGATTCTAAGGTTGCTGTCCGACATGGTCAGTTCTCTTCAACACGAAGTAGAAACCGCAAAAGATGGTTTCGAAGCTATGGCCAAGGTCGGGCTAGACATTGACCTGATCCTTCTGGATGTCAACATGCCCGGCATGGATGGATTCGAGGTGGCCCGTTCCATCCGAAAGCAGTATTTGGCAAACGAGCTTCCCATTCTTATGGTCACCGGAATGGCCACCCGGGAAGATCGAATCGGCGCGGTGAATGCCGGTGCCAATGACTTTGTCGCAAAGCCTTTTGACCTCACTGAGATTCGCGTCCGTATAAAGTCCCTGCTCGGGATGAAAGCTGCCCATGACGCCCTCCGCCGACACAAAGAACAGCTGGAAGACGTTGTTCGAAGAAGAACACAGGCCCTTCGTACCGCCCTCGATGATGTGGTGGAGGCACAGCGTAGGCTGCGCGCGGCTAATCTTGAGACCATTCAAAGACTAGTTGTCGCGGCCGAATACAACGACCTGGGCAGTGCTACACATATTCAACGGATGAGTAAGTTCAGCGCCCTAATCGCGAAAAGACTCCAACTGTCACCTCAAAGGATTGAACTGATTTATCAAGCCAGCCCGATGCATGACATCGGCAAGATCGGAATGCCTCAGGAAATCCTTCTCAAACCAGGCAAACTCAACCGACGGGAATGGCAACACATCAAACGCCACCCGACAATCGGGGCAAAGATCTTACAAAAATCGACTTCCCAGCTTCTTCGGTTAGGAGAGATCATTGCCCTTACACACCACGAAAAATGGGATGGTTCAGGCTACCCAAAAGGTCTTCGTAGTGATGAGATTCCAGTTGAGGGTAGGATTAGCGCCATTGCAGATGTCTTTGACGCCCTTACAAGCAAACGCCCTTACAAGGAGGCCTTCTCAAATGATATGGCATTCCAGGTTCTGTGGGATGGACGCGGTAAGCATTTCGATCCGGAACTAGTGGACCTTTTTGTCAGTAGCATTGACGGAATAGTTGAAATTCAGAGCGCTTTTTTATCCCGGGAAACAGCCCAGGAAACGATCGCAAAGGGATTTCACTTGGTTCAATCTACATATTGACCCATTCATTCATTATCAAAAAATAACCCCTACCACAGCACCTGTCATACACGTGGCTATTGTCCCTGCCACAATTGATTTTGGGCCGAGGCCAATAATTTCCTCTCTTCTTTCGGGGACTATAGCCCCTACCCCACCAATCATTATTCCCAGCGACCCCAAGTTGGCAAAGCCGCACATGGCGTAGGTCATGATCAACTCTGACCTCGCACTCAACATGTTTTCAGGCAGCCTGGCAAGCTCCTCATAAGCCAAGAGTTCATTTAGAACGGTTTTTATGCCCATCAAACTACCGGAGAGCTTGGCCTCGGACCAGGGAATACCCATGAGCCAGGTCACCGGGGCCATGACAAATCCTAGGAGTCTTTGAAAGGTGATTGGTTCTCCAAGCACATTCGGAAAAACACCTAATAAAAGATTTAGGAGATGAACAATCGCCACAAACACCATCAGCATGGCAACAATGCTTATCAATAGCCTCATCCCGTCAACCGTTCCCTGGGTAATAGCGCCCATGGAGCTGTTTGCCTGCGCGGGTAATTCCAGACTTCCGGTGGAGGGCTCTCCTTCTTCAGGTACCATGAGTTTCGAAATCGTGATGGCTGCTGGTGCGCTGATAAGAGATGCAGTGAGGAGATGACCCATGATACCTGGAATGGATTCACTCAAAACCGAGGCATAAAGGACCATAACCGTTCCGGCAATGGTCGCCATTCCCGCGGTCATAATGGTGAAGAGCTCACTTCGAGATATTCCCGAAAGATAAGGTCTTATAAGCAGTGGGGATTCCACCATACCCACGAAGATATTAGCTGTCACACCCAGTCCTTCAACTCCCCCTATGCCCATAACTCTGCTGAGGACCCATGAAAAGGATTTTACAACCAAAGGAATAATTCTCCAGTGATACAGCAGGGCAGAAAGGGCGCTTATAACCAACACAAGAGGAAGTCCGCGGAAAGCCAATATATAGCTGAGTCCAGGGTTCTTTTCGTCGAAAGGAAGCGGATCTCCTCCGAGATAGCCAAAAACAAATCCGGTTCCCGCTCTGGTGGATTCTTCAAGGGCCTCAACAAGACTATTCAACCAAAGAAAAACGTTTTGACTTCCCGGAAGCCTAAGGAACAGGAAGGCGAGCAGAATTTGGAGTCCCATACCGGTGAGGAGAGTTCTAAAGTGAACTCCTTTTCGGTGCTCCGAGAAGACCCAAGCAAAGGCGGCGAGGGCGAAAAAACCAAAAAGGCTATGTAATTTCTCCATGTTGTCGTCTCACCCAGAGGAACTGAGTCTACAATATATCCGGAACAAGGACCCAGACTATGGACCAACGTTCTATTCCATCTTTTTCGAGGCAAACCACGCCGCCTTGCGGGAAATTAATTACTCGAGCCGATTGATCACCGACGACTAAAAAGGAAACAAGCTTACCCAGATGTGGCATGTGACCTGCGACTAATTGATCCTTTTTAGCCTCATTAATCTGTTTAGCGATCCTTGTTACATCATCCAAAGGGGCAAGACCGGGGGTCTCTTGAAGTTCCAATTTCGGATTCAGTCTGGAAGCCATGATCGTGGCGGTCTGTCTTGCTCGGGCCTTTCCACTATGCAGGGCCTGATCAATCTCTACCCCGACCCTATGGAGAAATGCCGCGATCTTTTCAACATCTTTTTTCCCTAGATCTGACAATGGCTGCTCTGGATTCTCCACTGAAGATACGGGTTGGCCGTGTCGCATCAAATAGACTCTCATCATCCTCACCTTGATTCTTTAAGAAAGCGTTTATCATTTCTTTCCTCTCCGGGCTTCCTTGACGAGATCTTTGCCGAATTCATCAAGAAAGGTGTCCATATCTTCTTTCCAGTCCACCATGACATTAAGGCCTTGCTTCTTTAATAGCCTATTCTCAAGAATGCAATTACGTGGTCTTTTTGCTAATTGTTTATAGTCATTTAGGCTTATTGGTTCAAGTGATATCTTTAATTTTAGTTTTTTAAAGACATATCGGGAAAGCTCATACGGCGTACAATACCCTTCTGCCGTGGCATGGTATGTCCCCTTAGCGTCATGGTCTATCAGTTCTTTGATTTGTATGGCAAGGCGATAGGACCAGGTGGGCGAAGCAAATTGGTCGTTGACAACCCTCAGTGTTTTTCTCTTCTTGCCTAAAGTATTTTTGAGGATGGATTTGATAAAGTTTTTTCCGTTAATCCCATATAACCACCCCGAGCGAACAATAATATAGTCTGGCGCATTTTCCTTAACCGCAACCTCACTTTCATACTTACTACGACCATAAGCGGAGAGGGGTTCAATAGAGTCGTCCTCAAAATAGGGTTGGGGTAGACTCTTCTTCCCGTCAAAGACATAATCGCTTGAAATATGGACGACCTTGCAATTGAACCTAGCAGAGCCTTGAGCCAGGTTACGAGGACCCTCAAGATTAGCCTTTCTCACCTTATAATGTTCTTTTTCACAGGCATCTACGTCGGTAAATGCAGCGCAATTGAGTACGACGTCCGGAGAGACTTTCTGCATCTTCTCGATGACAACATCCCAGCTTATGATATCCAGTTCCTCTCTGTCCGGAGCGATAACTTCGTAAGCACTGCCCAAAACCTCCTTACAGTCATGCCCCAACAGCCCGCTGCTACCCAGAAGCAATATTTTCATATGCAAAAAGCCTCCCTGAATTCAAAACGCTGTGTCTTTTTTATTATCACAAATCAGCAAACAAATCAGCAAAATCTTGAGGTTGACACTTTGAATTTCAGCGAAGCTCCTCACCATTCTCTTGATTTCTCACTTCTATTGTTGTAGGGCTTTCCAAAAAAGCGATAATCAAAGGGATTGAGGAGATCCCACAAATGAGACCTCAGAATAGAGAAGATAAGTGCCTCACGGGTGAATTGGAGAGACTTCGCCGCCGAGTTTCAGAATTGGAGATGTTGGAAATTGAGCGTCAGCAGGCTCAAGAGGCGCTGAGTGAAAGCGAAAATAGAGCACGTGCCCTATTGGACGCCCCTACTGAGTCGGCCATACTGATAGATCCGGATGGCAGGATCACTGCTGCCAATCATATGGCCGGGAAGTATTTAGGAATGGACGTTGATAAAATGGTAGGGAAATCCATTTTTGATCTGCTTCCTCCTGAAGTCGCCCAAGCCAGAAACCAGAAGGTCTTCAAGGTTCTTGAGTCAGGCGCATCCGTACGTTTTGAGGATATTCACAAAGGAAGATTCTATGATCACAATGTTTATCCCCTTTTAAATACGGAGGGGAAAGTCACCCAAATAGCTGTTTATAGTTACGATGTTACAGACTACAGGCTTGCTGAGGCCCACCTGAGGCAACGAAGTACTCAACTCCTTACCTCCGAAGAGAAATACCGAACACTCGTAGAAAACGTTCCTCTTGTGGTCTACAGATTAGGGGCTACCGGACAAATCACCTTTATAAATTCGATGGTTGAAGAAATATTCGGATTCACCCCTGACGAAATACTCCAAAACCCTTGGCTCGCCACTCAGCGCATCCACGATGATGACCGTGCCAAAATAGAGGATCTGAGGAACAAGAGTTTCAAGGAAGGAAAAGAGTTTCTTGCTGAATACCGTGTCAAACATAAAGACGGACATACTGTCTTTGTATCCGATCATGCCATTCCCCATAAAGATCATGAAGGTGCAATCAGGAGTGTCGACGGAATCATTATAGATATTACCGGACGGATGAAAATGCAGGAAGAGCTTGTTCGATCTGGAGAACTCAAGACAATCGGCGAAATCTCAGCCCGCCTGGCCCACGAAATTCGAAACCCTCTTGTATCTGTAGGTGGATTCGCACGCCATCTATTATCTTCCATGGACCATGAGGATCCCAACAGAGAAAAGGTGAAGATCATTGTAAAAGAGGTAGGCAGGTTGGAGGCCATACTGAAAATGATTCTGAATTACTTGCATCCCATCGAACTGCACCTCGTTCCAACTGACCTAAACCGATTGCTTGAAAAGGTTATGAACGCAATGGTAACGGCTTTCAATGAAAGAGGAGTGAACATATGCCTCTCCCTGGATCCAGAGCTTCCCGATGTTCCCATTGACTCACAACGAATTGAACTTGTCCTTGAGGCCCTTGCTAAACAAGCACTGAACCAGATGGAAAAAGAAGAGACTCTATACCTGATATCATCTCGGGAGAGTGGAACCTGCAACCTGATCATGCGCTACAAGGTTCAGCACATCTCCTCGGACGATGTAAAAGACTTCTTCTACCCTTTTACAACTTCTCAAATGGGCTCATTGAGGTACGATACCGCAGATCTTCCTATTTCTAAGCTCGTCATTGACAAACATAGAGGTTCCATCGATGTTCGCCTGGACAAATCGAATGACCTCATCATTAGTATGTCACTTCCTTTTTAAGAAGGTCCATTCTCCAAGAATACCTGCCCTCTTCGGGAGTCAAAGTCTGAAAATTCGGATCATCTTCGAATGGGTCCACTCTCCAAAGTAAACGAGTTATGAGAAGAACCATAGATAGAGGTATACTTGTGAACCAAAAAACAGGAGATTGGTCTGAGAAGTATGGAAAGAGATTCCTATTCTTTATTTCACGGGGTGGTCGCGTCTGCACGTTTTTTTCTGAGTGTTTCTCGTAATTCCGCGAGGTCGGCAGACAATGTCCGAAAGAAGGCCTTGGCGTCGGGAGTTCGTTCAGGATCAAAGCTGGTCGCCACACCCGCGACCTTTACCGACAGCGGGATACCTTTCACTTCAACCGCCACGCTATTCAGCAATTTGACATGCCGTTCCAAAGCCAGTTTGGCTTTGTCCTCCGATGTCATGGGTAAAAGCGCGATCAATTTGTTCTCCTCGATTAGAGCTGCGACGTCTCCTCCCCTAATTTCAGTGGCCAGTTTCTCCAAAATCGCCTCGAGGAGCAATTGCGGTTTGATCTCTTCAGCCAGTTTCTTTTTCGGTCGGGCCGAAACGACAGTGAAAGAGAGTGCTGAAAAAGGAACATGATGCTGCATGGATTTTGATGTTTCCCTCTCCAAATAGAACATCAGTTTATCAGAGTCCATTACGCCTGCGAGTTTGAGTTTGTTGGCGATTTCCTTCTGCCTTTTTTCCTTCTGTCTATTGATTTCCTCCAAAACCCTTTCAAAATCATCTTCATCAAGCCCTTGAGATTGAGCCTGGTCGCGAACTCTGCCTAGAATGTCACCTAATTCTTTATTTTCACCAGCCCCCTGTTCAAGAATCTGAAGCACACTCTTATTTTTCAACCCTTCATCTTCTTGCTGATCTGACACAGAGGTTTTCCATTCTTCTTTAAGGGCTTCAAATGATGTTGTGGATCGGCTTTTGAGCCTCTCTTCTACTTGATCAACGATATTATCTTCAACACCCATTCCTTTTAGTTCACCGAGAATTTGAGACTCAACTTGACCCATCACCTGGCGCAGCTGTTCTTCGTCGTCCACATCCTCTTCCCGCGCGATATCCAAGGTCATCTTGGAACCTATACGTTCAACATATTCCACTAACAATTCAGTGAGAGTATTCTCATCTCCAGTGCTTCTCTGAATCTCAGCGGCAAGAAAAATGAGTTCAGCTGCCCTCTTCGGATTATTCTTTACTTCCTGTATCAGTTCAACTCCGTCAAGTCCGACTTCTTCAGCGCCTTCCAAAAGAACCTTGGACAGTTCTTCGTTCTGTAGTTCGTGGGAAAGTTCATTAACAAGATTCAGGAAGTCGGAAAGGGTCATTCCCTCCTCCAAAAGGGCTTCTTTGATTTTTGGAAGAAGTCGTTTGAGGTCCTGTGGGTCGGGAACCAGTCTCTTCAGAATCTGAGCCAGGCGGGGAACAGATATCTCGCCGGACTTGTATTCATCCCTAATCAGCTGAATCACAACGTTATCGGTGATTTCGTTGGCTTTATCCAGAATTTCTTGCTCGTTGGAATAAAACACACCTTGGGACCTCTGGGCCTCCAGGGCTTGAACGAGCTCTTCTTTCATATTGAAGACAGCATCGGCCACTTCGGATACAGCAGGCCCGTCTTCCTTGCCTTCACGCTTATCAGAAAGGTATTTCCCCACAGACTTCTCGATCAGTCCAAGCTGACGGGAAATACCCGCGCCAGAGATCTTGCCTTTGCCGTCAACCAGATTATCGGTGCTTCGCCCAGCCGCCATGATTCTCTGAAGCATTTTAGCTGGGCTTTCAGTGATTTTCTTGATGGTTTGAGTGTTTCTTTCTGATGCCTCTTCCATGGCTTCACGATCAACGACTTCCTGATCAGTGGCGACCCTTTTAAAATAGACCGTGTTCATTTTGATCTGAATGATTCCACGGGACTCCAGTTCTTCCTGCATCACACGAGCATTCGGGTATTCTTTCAGAGAAGTAAATATCTCGATAAAATCTATGACTCCTTTATCAGTAAGGCCTTTGTGGAAAGAAATGGACTGGATTTCTGTCTTCTTGAAGTGCATTCTCATCTTCGTAACATTAATCCGTGAATCCAAAGGCTCATCATCAAGAAAAAACTGATCTTGATTCATCATGATGGTCACCGAAGAATGAGCCTTGAGGACTTCTTGAACCACAGGCAGGAACTCATCAAAGGCCTGTTTGCAGTAGGGGTGATTTGCATCATACATGGTGACGCGGTTGAATATCATAAAAAAAGAGCGGGCAAAGTGCGTGATTTTGTCCGTATCGACTTGGGATTCGAGCATATTATCTATTATCCCCCTTAGGGTTAATTTCTTAAGTATTCTGTCTTATATACTTCAAGCCGCTCCAAAAATTCTCGGCAATCTGAAAACCGCATATCTGGATAGAAGGAAACAGCTTTTAGGACGATCTCGTCCAGATCAGGATGGATCGTCTTATTCAGTTCTGAAGGCCTTCTTAGAAACACTTGGTCTTTCATATCCAGTTTCATCTGCAGGAGACCCCGGGCTGAGTCCCACGGCGGCAACGGGAGCTTGGAGACAAGCATTTCAAACAACATGACGCCGGCCGCATAAACATCGGTCCTGCCATCTATCCCTTCGTTTAAGATCTGCTCAGGGGCCATATAAACGGGGGTTCCCTGAATGACTGATGAATCCTCATCCTGCGCGCGTAACGTTTTTGCTATACCAAAATCAAGCACGATCGGTCGTTTTGAATGGGTCTCAAAAAGAACGTTTCCAGGTTTGATATCACGATGGATAATGTCTTGGCGATGGGCATAGTCCAGGGCATCAAGTACCTTTCTCATAATATCGACCGTTGTTTTCACGGGCAAAATCCGCCTAGATGGCAATACATGCTTGCGGGCTGCTTTCAAGTAATCCGCGAGAGATTTTCCGTGTACGAGTTGCATGGCAAAGAACAAGAAATCATCGGTTGCACCCACTTCATAGATCTGAATGATATTTGGGTGTGAAAGGATCGCAGCCGATTCTGCCTCCCTTTGAAAGCGCTCAGCAGTATCAGCGGTCAAGAGGGCTTTGGGTAGGATTTTGACCGCTATTTGTCTCTTCAATGTTCTTTGAAAAGCCACAAATACAATAGCGGACCCACCTCGGGCGAGTTCCTTAAGGATTGTGGCCGTACCGACCTCCTGGCCGATAAGATAATCAAGGTTGAGTTCTTTTATCGATGTCATTCGAGTCCGTCATCAAAAAACATGAAGATGTGTAGTGTATCCAGTAGTTAAACAAGTCTAAACCTTACTATTTTAGACTCAATCAGGGGCATTTTTCAAGTCAAAACTGACAAAGGCTTCTCTAATAGCAACCTTTTTTATTGTTTTAAGGGTGAAAAGGAAAAAAAGAAGGGTCTATAACTCCATATGTTCCGAGCCCATCAACAGGTTGACCACCAAATTAGCCTGATGATGAGCCGCAATCCCCACCCTGGGGGCCATTAATCCTCTCCCCGGCTCAGCAGCGGTCACAAAATCTCCAACCATGAAGATCTTTTCTCCAAGCTTCATGGTTTGAATACTATTGCTGTCGCCATAGCCGGCCATGCCGGATGCACCAATCATGTAAACTTTGGGAAGCGTTTCAGCGACTGTCTGCATGATCATGACCTTGGCTTCGGGGCGATCAAAGCATTCCACAATGATATCTGCGTTCTGAAAGAGTCGGGGAATATTTTCCCTATCCAGGATCACTTTATGGGTAACAATATTGAGGTATGGATTGATGTCTTGAAGGATTCGGTCCATGGCGTCGGTCTTTGCCAATCCGATATGCCCAACAGCATAATGCTGTCGATTGAGATTGCTTGGCTCCACTAGATCGAAATCGACAAGAATAAGTGTTCCTATTCCAACTCGGGCCAATGCGATGGTTACTGCAGAACCGAGCCCCCCCAACCCGGCAATTCCCACGGTGGCCTTCTTCAACCGCGCGTGGACACCCGGAGTATGTCGGGAAGCCATAAGCGCTTCCAGTTCCTCCGCCTTGGGGATTTCACCTCGCCGGATAAAAATGACTTCGTCCTTCTCCTTAAGGAGAGTATCCAGACTGCTCGGAAAACCATTGACAACCAAGACGTCGGCATCTGGTTTGATCTCTTGGCGTAGTTGTCCTACGGTAAAACCTTTAGGCACAAACCGACTCCGCTCGTTGACAAGTACGGTAATCATTTTCTCGCTCATAGATCAGTCTCCTACCAGTATAGAGTACGGGGCATTAGTGCAGTGGTTCACGGATTTAGAGTCAGGAGATAATAATTGATATACACTAATGTAAATCATCCGAATAGTGAGAATCTGTTATTCGATATGTGCGAACTAGTGTCGTGTTCCAGAAATACCTTCCATCATATTAGCCAGTTCTATGCCCCCTTTGAATCTGTGCAGCAGGTACTTATTATTCAAGTTATTTCTGAGACACGACACTAGATTATAGACTTTAATATGGCTGGAATCAAGAAGGATTGCATGAAAGATAGGTGTCTATGACGATGAATATTCTAGAATGGCATAATAGTGATTTGTGATCTTCTTTGATTTGGCGGCAAACTCAGTGCTATCTAAACACCTGAATTGCCAAGAACCTCATTGACATGTCTTGTTGCAATAATGTTGCAAGAAGTCCCGGCCGGCTCCTTTATAAGAACGTCTCCAATCCTTATAGGTGCCTTTGCCTTGATTGATTTAATGACCTTCATGACATTCGAAATACTTTTCAAGGGAATGGCCGCGTCCGTTCGAACGCTAACCAGGGGGTAGTCACCACCATCCACAATGATGCTACTCGCGATGGTCCTCATGGGACTGAGCAGTTCCCGTTCAGCCCACACGGGACCTTTTTCACAGAGTGCTCCGCTGATTTCTCTGACCACGGTCTGAGATCCCTCTTCTATCAATGCCTTCAGTTCGCAGCCATTGGGACAGATAACGCAAATAAGTTCTTTTTCAATCATTCGACACTCACGCATAATCTTTTGGCACTCTCCAGTTTGTTCGCCTTGACCTTGATGCGAACCATTTCAGCAGGATGGAGCCTAACCATTTTTTTTCGCGCAACCTTTTTTTCGTTGTCTTTCACCCAGACGGCCTGATTCCGAGAAGGGGCTGCCACACGTAGCGAAAGGGTAAAGTCTCTTGCCCCACTGACTTTTTGGGGAAGTACATAGCGCACACCCTCTCCAGGCTCGATATGGATGCAGGATTCATGCGGTTCAATCCTCCCATCCAAATATTCAACGGCAAACCGACCGGCCAATTCTGCCTCATCTGAAACATGATCTACCAAATCATGCACATGAAGAACATTCCCACAAGAAAAGACGCCGGGAAGACTTGTCATGAGCGTATCATCTACCTGGGCTCCCCCGGTCCTGGACTCCATAAGGACGCTAGCGCTTCGCGACAATTCATTCTCAGGAATCAAGCCGACGGAAAGGAGGAGGGTGTCGCATGGCACGTAGCGCTCTGTCCCCGGAACCGGTATAAAGCTTTCATTCACCTCCGCCACGGTGACCCCGGTCAATCTCTGCTTTCCGTGAAGATTGATGACCGATGTGCTCAAATAGAGTGGGATATCATAGTCATTGAGGCATTGCTGTATATTGCGAGGAAGTCCGCTGGCATAAGGCAGGATCTCGAATACGGCCTCGACTTTGGCCCCCTCCAGGGTCATTCGTCTGGCCATGATCAAGCCGATATCACCCGAACCCATGATTACTGCCTGTTTCCCCACCATGATGTTCTGAAGGTTGATAAAATTTTGGGCAGCACCGGCTGTATAGACTCCGGCGGGCCTTGTTCCGGGAAGTGAAATTGCGCCCGCAGTTCTTTCCCTGCATCCCATGGACAAGATTACGGCTCCTGCCTCAATCCTCTTGAATCCATTCCTGGAACTGACATAGAGGTTTCGCCCTCTATCCATAGATAGGACAATGGTTCCCAACATGGCTTCAAGCCCCTGGGCCCTAAATTCATCGATATAGCGCTGGGCATATTCCGGTCCCGTGAGAGTCTCACCAAACCGGTGAAGGCCAAAGCCATCATGGATACATTGATTAAGGATACCTCCGTAGGTCTTAGCCCTCTCGATCAAAAGAACATCACGGCAGCCGTTTCGTCGAGCAGAGATTGCAGCAGCCAGACCGGCCGGTCCGCCACCGATAACTACCAAATCATGCCTTGTATATTTCATAGGATCTTGATCCTTACCATAAGTCGTGAGTCAAAAGACTTTTTTAACGCACCCTCCCGCTAAAAAGTGGAGAATCCTTGCTTTGCAAAAAATAATCTTCCGGCCTGTAGCCGAATTCCTGCTTCAGTATCTCCACAATCCGGGGCAAGCAGAATCCTCCCTGACAACGTCCCATCATAGTCCGTGAGCGGTATTTTATGCCGTTTATTGTTGAATTGCGTAATGGGTTTTGAATGGCATCCAAGACTTCCTTTTTGGTTATCTGCTCACAGCGACATATTACCTCGCCATAGTCAGGATTCCTTGCCACAAGATCGGCCTTTTCTTCTTCAGGTAACTCATGGAAAAAACCTGCCGAGTCTGGACGTTCGGAGACAAAGCGTTCCTTATCCTTCAGATCGACAAACATCCCCACCATCTCCTTCGTCATTAACCCGATTGCAGGAGCACTGGTCAGACCCGGACTCTCAATTCCTACCAGATTAATAAAACCGGGAAAATCATCCCGACTCTCAATAACAAAGTCTTTGTACCCTCCGGCTTCGGGAGGGGTCTGTTTTGCCCTCAGCCCTGAAAAGCTACGGATGAAGTCCGTGGTAGAAAGGTCGGGAAGGAGTTCATGCCCTTCCTTTTTTAATTGTTTCATGATCTCCGATGTGGAGGCGAAGTCATCCGGCTCCTCCACATATTCACTACTCGGCCCGATGAGGATATTGCCATCTACGGTGTTGGTCAGGTGAATTCCCAATCCCGCCCCACCCTTTCGTGGTGCGGGATAGACCAGGGTAGACAAAGTCCCCTTCAGTCTCTTATCTAGAACAAGGTATTCACCACGGCATGGATAGATCCGATATTCGTCTATGCCCAGCATCTCGCAGATGCGATCGGAGAATAGACCTGCGGAATTGATCAAAACAGGGGCCTCGAATGCTTTACCCGGGGCCGTATTAACCACAAATCCTTGGTTGTTCTTGCTAATATCCGTGACCTCATAACCCAGATAGAACTCAACGCCGTTTGCTGCGGCATTCTCCGCTAGTGCAATACTCAAACCATAGGGGCAGATTATCCCGGTTGATGGGGAATAGAGGGCCTTTATTCCTCCGACACCGGGTTGTATCTTTTGCATCTGCTCCTGGTCGAGTATTTCAAGACCGGGCACATTGTTGGCCTCACCCTGTTCTTTCAGGGTGAGGAGGGTCTCTATATCATTCTCATCCTGGGCAACAGTCAGTTTTCCCAGACATTCAATCTTGACCTTCAGGTCACCACAGAGATCCTTCATCATGGCATTTCCCTGAACACTGAGGCGAGCGCGTAGAGTCCCCGGCTTATAATGAATGCCGGAATGGAGTACACCACTATTACGGGAACTTGCACCCATGGCCACATCCAGTTCTTTTTCAAGAACCGTGACATTAACCTCATATCGAGACAATTCCCGGGCAATAGCATTGCCCACCACCCCAGCACCGATAATAATGACATCACGTTTTTTCATCATTAAACAGAATGACTCCGCAATCCTAAAAAAGTTCCTCCTTTGGAGGAGCGTAGTACGGCAAACCTGTTTTATCAAAAAATTCCAACAAGAAGTTCATAGTTGGAATTTCTGTCATATAATTATTTCTTCAGTGTAAATCCATATTCTGTGGTCCGAGATGATTTTAGAGTTATCAGCCTCTCCCGGACCCCTTAGCCGGTTTGACCCATCCCTATCCCGAATTTACCGGTATGGGATTCAAATAGGGATTCTTCCTTTTCCTCCAACACGCGCTTAAAACCCTTCAGCACTTCTTTTTTGACATTGCCGATATGTTTCGAAAGCGTCGCCTTCGCCCCTTTGACATCCCCGGAAACCGCACATTCAAAGGTTTTTTGATGGTCTTTGTCCATGGCATCCATGGATCCGATGGGTATGTAGTTGCCGCCGTATTTCAACAGTAAGAGGTCAAATACATGGCGCAACACCCGAATCTGAGTCTGCCGACCGGAAAGAGATGCCAGTGTTAAATGAAAGTCGGTATTCTTAAAAAGCCTCTCCTTGAGATAGAACTCCCTTTCTGCGGATAAATGGGCATCAAGAGAAGCCTTCAATCGTATAATTCCTTTCTTATCCAGATGCTTAACGGTCTCAGGCAAAAGAGAGGGTTCAATGATCTCACGAAGCTCATAGATTTCTTCGATCTCCTGCATGCTGAAAGGCGTCATGTAGTACCCGCGGTTCGGTTTATGGAGGACAAAGCCTTCAATCTCCAGCCATTTGAGCGCCTGGATAATAGGCGTAGGACTCATGTTCAGACGCTCTGCCAGTTCACGATATGGGATTTTCTGCCCTGGAACGAGTTCCTTGTTATACAACAGGCGACGAATCCCTTGATAGGCCTTCTGGCTGTGGTCCTCCTGGTTGTTCGAATTTACCCCTTTCTTAGGTCTGGGCATATTCACTCCGAAATGAAGTATGATGGTATTGATAAAATAATCAATTATATTTTTAATCTATTTGTCAATCAATTTTTTGGACGTTCCATTCTGTTTACTGTAACCAATTGATTAAACAATGTTTTGCTAATCAATATTAAATGAAACCTTTAGTGAGGTGTTATATGCCTATGGTATCGACAATCGATTTTAGTCTTGACATCCAATCACAGTTTTCACATACTTCAAACACTACAAACCCAGTGATATCCCATTTGCCATGAGATACCCGCCGATCTCTTAGCAGGAAGGTTCATTTTCGATGGGAGAGACTGAAAGGAAATTGAGAATCCTGAAACTAATAACCTCCATTGGAGCCGAATAATCATGAGACTCTATGAATTCGAAGCAGCAAATCTATTCAAGACCAAGGGCATTCCTGTCCCAAGGCAAAAGGTGGCCGAAACCACGGAAGAGGCACTGTCCATCGCCGGGGAAATCGGTTACCCGGTCCTTATCAAGGCCCAGGTCCTCGTTGGAGGGCGTGGACTTGCCGGCGGCATTAAGACGGTATCCAACGCTGAAGAACTTGAAGACACGGCAGGGCAAATGCTCGGCTCTGAAATCAAAGGACTCCCTGTTCGTAAAGTGCTTGTTAGCGAAAAAGCGGATATCGCCAAAGAACTTTACGTCGGTATTACTATCGATGGCTACGCGGGAAAACCTGTCGTCGTGATAAGCACCGAAGGCGGTGTGAACATTGAGAAAGTGGCACGCACCTCACCTGAGAAGATTGCCACTGTCCCCATAGACCCGAAATTCGGATTCTATCCCTTCCAGGCAAGGAGCCTTCTGAGAAAGCTCGGTCTTTCCAAAAGGTTATTAAGTTCCTGTGCCGATGTGATCAATCGGCTCTATAGGCTCTTCACAGAGTTTGAAGCCCTCATCGCAGAGATCAATCCCCTGGTTGTCCTCCCCAACGAAGGTGTATTGGCTGTGGATGCTGTTTTTGAGATTGATCCTTCGGCTGTGTCGCGTATCAAGTACCCTCTCCCTGACCGTTTTGAGAGGATTGAGAACCCACTGGAGCGCAAGGGCAAGGAAATTGGTGTGACATATGTGGACTTAGACGGGGATATCGGGCTGATCTCCTCTGGCGCCGGTCTTGGCATGGCGAGTATGGATATCATAGGAAAAATCCTCCGTCCGGGCAATTTTTTGGAGACTGGAGGTGGCATCACTGAGGAACTCCTCTATAAATGCATGGAACTGGTCATGATGAAGCCTGACCTGAAAGCGATTTTTATCAATATCTATGGTGGGATCAATCCTATCCATGAGGGGGCTAAAGGTGTTGTTCGATATATCAAGGAGCACAAAGTGAAATTACCCGTAGTTGCCAAGGCCCTCGGAAATCATCAGGAAGAAACATGGGAGATCTTTCGGTCTGCTGGTGTTCATGTGGTGACAGAGGCGGCTACAGAGAAGGCCGTTGCCCGCCTCATTGAATTGGTGCGCAAACACTAAAAGGTTGCTTTGACAACGCATAAGCATATTTGATGGTTTTCGATCTGGAAGATAAGATCATGATATCCATTTTGAAACAACACAGAGAGGCATGCACATGAGTATTCTTCTTGACGAAAAGACGCACGTGATCGTGCAAGGGATCACTGGAAAAATCGCCAGGGTACAGACGAAATGGATGATTGATTACGGCACGGCGATTGTCGGTGGCGTAACTCCAGGCAAAGGGGGTGCCACGGTGGAAGGACTTCCCGTATTTGACAGTGTGGAAGAGGCGGTCAAAGAGACCGGGGCCAAGGCATCGGTATTCTTTGTGCCGGCTCCTTTCGTTTTGGATGCTTTTTATGAAACAATAGACGCAGGTATAAAATTTATCGTGGTCGTGCCGGAACACGTCCCTGTCCATGACGTCATGAAAATGCGCTCCTATGCAATTGAAAACGAAGTCTTCGCCCTTGGCCCCACAACGCCTGGAATCCTTGTTCCGGGAAAGGGCAAGATGGGGATCATGCCTGCCTCTATGTTCGCGCCGGGTCGAGTAGGAATCATCTCCCGCAGCGGAACCCTCTCTTATGAATTTGCAGGAATCCTTTCAGAAAATAACGTGGGCCAGAGTACTGTAGTTGGTATGGGGGCCGACCCGGTGGTTTTGGCTAACCTGTCCGACATCCTGGAACTCTTTGAAAAAGACGATGAGACCGATGCGGTGATCATCGTCGGGGAAGTCGGTGGGGAACAGGAAGAAAGGGCTGCGGAATATATTGCCAGCCACATGAAGAAACCGATAGCCGCCTATATTGCTGGACGATTCTCTCCTCAGGGAAAACGCATGGGGCATGCCGGCGCCATCGTCCGGAGTGCAGCAGGAACCGTGGAAGCCAAGTGGAAGGCTTTTTCTAAGGCCAATGTGACCATCCTTGAATCACCCATAGACGTTTCCTATTGGACAACAAAACACGGTTTTCACTAGCAGAATGTGTGGACTAAAAAAAAACAAAGACCTTTCCCCTCCTTCTGAATCATTTCTCAAGCCTTTTCAACGTGACCTCGGGCCGTATGGGTCTGACCGATTTCCTCTTCCGAGCATAGACGTTGAGATGGTCTGTATCTGAAACAGACCAGGTTCAGCGAGACAGGTTAAAGGATTTCAAATTCCGGATGATTCCAAATCCAGGACGCTAATTCCCGTGCAAGGGCAATGTGTTCACGGATCCTTTTCTGAAGATCCGAAATCCCACTGAAAATGAATGATAAGGACATCCAATCTACTAATCCTTCATCCATCGTCATTACCTGCATCCGTGAACACAATTCCGTGTAACTCTGCCTCATTAGTGTCGTGTCCCGAAAGAAACTTACATAAAACAGTACTGAAGACAGATCCATAAGGGGTACGCGTGTCATAGAATTTGTTCATGATAGTAGTGGAAGTTATTTCTGAGACTCGACACTGGGCTTGACGCGTTGAAAATATTCCAATAGATAGTAGGGATATCCACATCAGAGGCGGCTCTTGATGGAGACAAGTACTGCTGCATTCATGAAAAAATCAAGATTTACCGACTATTTCATTCGAGAAAACGAATTGCATAGCGAAGACTTTAGGGAATGGGTTCTGTGTCCCGAGATGCTTATGGATGCTTCAGAAAAGTGGTGGGGGGACTTTGGGGTTCGGGACGTCCGCCACCAAGGATTAGATCTCTGTTGTTACAGGACTTCGAAGGGCAAAATTGTATACTTGAATGGTCATACGAATATTCCGACTATGTACGACGGTATTCTAGTCGGGGTGATCAATGACTTCCTCGGAACAACATTGATTCTCAAGCATTTCATCCCGGGTATTGAGGTCGAAGATTTTCTTACAATTTACGGACACACTCACCCTGTGCAGGGTATCCATATTGGCAAGGCATACAGGGAAGGCGAAAGCATTGCAAGAGTAGCAGATATGGAGAGCTCAAGATCAAGGGTCAGGCCGCATTTACACCTTTCAATCGGTCTGCTATCTCAACCTGTTGCATATACTAGACTTAACTGGGAGAGTATGAACGATCCGGATACCTTGATACTAATCGATCCTCTTCAAGTGATAGATCGATATTCCGTGATGCCATCATGCGAGCTCTGGAATGGCGATAAGCGAGATTGACAAACGTCTATCCTTACACCTAATATATTTCTAACACCCTTTCAGAAGAATTTGATTCTGCCCTTATGTTTGCTTCTTTCAAAATATCCGATATCGCTCGATACCAGCGAAAAGTCCTGAGAGAATCCTCCAGTACAAGACCTGCCTTGTATGTCATCCAGAAGAATGAGGTCAGGGCTGTGGTCAAGGATTTCAGTGCCAACCGAAGCCTTTATCGGAATATCGTCGGCCGTTTTCTCATCTGGAGAGAAAGCAAAGCCTATAGGAAGTTGACAGGGCTTCAAGGTGTTCCCCGCTATTTTCGCTCGATTGACGGGATTGCGCTGATCCTGGAAGAAATTCCGGGCGAAAATATCGAGGACCTAGAGAAAAAAGAAATACTCCCCAAAGAGTTTTTTGAAGAACTGCGTAGACTTGTAGAGCGCATTCATAAGCACGGGGTGGCCCACTGCGATCTAAAAAGAGCCCCCAACATCTTGTTAGGGTATGACGGAAAACCTTATATTGTAGACTGGTCTGCATCCATCTCTAAGACGGAGTTCAGATTATTCCCTTTAAACCTCCTATATAGAAGATTTCTTTTGGATGATTACAACGCCATCACTAAAATTCAACTCAGACATTGTCCGGAAAACGTCACACCAGAAGATAAAAGGCAGTATGATTACAGGAGCAGACCTGAGAAACTCATCAGATCGATAAGAAACAAAGCGCGTGCCCTCTTACAGAAGATAGCCTAACCTTCCCCTCATGCATCAATTTCATCAGGTTTCCCCTTGGCCAAAGAAACCATGATCTTCTGAGCCATTCCTCTCCCCAACGCTATCCTTGTTGTACCATGCCCGACAATCAGTCGGCCAAGACCGTCATTATTGATGACCTCCAGTGGATCTCCTCGCCTCAGTCCCATGGAAACCAGTCTGTCTCGTGCATGAGATCCTCCCATGATATCGGCAATAATCAACCTTTCACCGGATTTGGCCATAGCAAGGGGCATTAAAGGCGTTCTCTGTGAGACGCATTGGGAGCAGAGTCCATAGATTTCCATTTTATGCTGAAGCATATGAAAGCCATGAGCAACCGCTATCCTTAGCTGCAGCCTTTCCATTTCTTCATTCCTGAATTCCGCGATCCTACCGCACTTAGTGCAAATGAGGTGGTCATGATGCCTGCCCAGATGGTGATGCTCATACCGAGGCGGTTGCCCCTCAAACAGTTTCTTTTGTGCAAATCCATGCATGACCCAACGATTCATGCACTGTCTCACAAATTCTATCTCATAATCGAGCCCTCTCTCCTTCAGAAGCTGCATCATCTCCTCAAGGGTCACATGTTCTTCTGTATTCAAAAATACGTCGATGACGTTCAGTCTTTCTTCAACGTTGCCTATATTATCGCTCTCGATCAGGGATCGAAAATTCTCCTTTTCAAAACGACTGTCGTTGACCATAGCTTCTTTCTATCCTATGTTTATTTGCGTCTTCGCATAACTGTCGAGTATTGCTCATTTCAATTCTGAACTTCTCAGGAATTGTACAGAGAAGAGCCATAAGTCTGTTTTAGGGGCCCCTTTGAGCATGGTTACCGCTCTAGTCTGCACTTTGAGCAGTACCCGACCAAATCCAGGCGATGATCCACAATGTCGAAATGATGTTCTTTACCAAGTCGTTCTTGTATCTCCTGCAGGTCCTTTTCTACAAACTCAATGACCTTGCCGCAACCAAGACAACGCAGATGACAATGGTGGGTCTGCCCATATACAGGTTCATAGTGCATGTGGCCGTCTTCATGCCAGACTTCCTTGATCAATCCGCATTCCATGATCAAAGGGATATTGCGATAAATGGAGGCCTTTGAAACCCGACTTCCTCTATTTCGAAGCCGAAGATAGAGCTCATCCACGTCAAAATGGTCCTGAGACATGAAGATCTCAAGGATGATCTCCTCCCGTTCCGGAGTATTTCTAAGCCCTTTCGTTTTAATAAAGGACCTAAAAAGCTCAATTTCATTTCCCATTACAATCCCTATTGCAATTCAGTATCAATAATAACAACAATGAACTGATATGTCAATGCCTATTCGCCCCTCGTGCCTGATCTTACAATGACCAGTAAAATGAAAAACCAAAATCCATCATTAAAACTACTGGTGGCCAATGATAATTACGGATTTTGGGGAATCCATGGCACCAGCAAGATGTTAGATGCAAGACACCAAGGAGCGCCGATTGGCGTATAAACAATACGCACAAGCCTGTCGAGAGCCTCAAGGTCGAACAAGAGAAGCGACCGCCCGTCCTCTATAGCAGGCTATCCATCCTCCGTAGCAGACTACTACGGAGGACAGGCTGCGGAGGATGGAAAAGCAACACAACCCTTCGATTTACACCATTCGGCCCGAGCTCATGGCAGAGGGCAGGGCCATGAGCCTGTCGAATGGCAGACTTGTCCGCCGGTATTGTGGCGGATGACATCTTGATGGTGGATCAGGGAAAATACTTAGTCCTTGACCCAAAAAGCAATCTGTGTTTGAAAAGGGCATGTCGTGTCGTACACCAGAAGTAGTTCGAAAAGAAGACTACGCGCTCCAGATCCATAAGATGTGTCATAGAATCTACTCAGGATGATGGGGGCCATTTCCTGAACACGGCACGTGAGACGTTATGGACTGACCGTAATGAACGGGTTTTTTCAAATAGAGAGGGGAAAGCGAGTGAGATATGAGACGATTCAATATGCCCGCGAAAAACATACGGGAATACTCCGACTTAATCGGCCGGAGCGAATGAACGCGGTCATCGAGGAGATGTACCTTGAAATCCAGGATGTCTTGAATCTGGCAGAAAACGATGCCAACGTCCGCGTCCTGATTCTCACCGGCTCCGTTTTAAAACGGGCAGATGTGGAAAAGCAGGCATTCTGTGCAGGTGCAGACCTAAAGAAACATGATACCGGAGACAGAACTCCTTCACAGAAGCGGGCATATATCATGCTGGCCCATGAAACGACCCGGCTCCTCCATGAGTTTCCGAAACCCACCATTGCGGTGGTAAATGGTCCTGCTAGGGGTGCTGGCACGGAGATGGCTCTAAACTGTGATTTTATCCTCATGTCTGAAGAGGCCACCATGGCTTTTCCTGAGACCGGACTAGGTACATTTGTGGGAGGTGGGGTCACATCACACCTGCCTCGTATGGTGGGTTTAATAAAGGCAAAGGAGCTAATATATACTGGTCGAGTCATTGATGGAAAGGCTGCGCTGGCTTTAGGTCTTGTCCTGGAATGCTTTCCTGTTCAGGATTTAATGGACAAAGCCAAAAAGCTTGCAGAAAGCCTAGCGGAAAAAGCCCCCTTCTCTATTAGGCTTGCGAAAATGAGATTACAGCATTCTTCAGCGCTAGATCTGAGAACCGTACTTCAGCTCGAGGCAGAGGCGATTTTGACCTGTATGAACACAGAGGATTGGCATGAAGGAGTCCATGCCTTCAATGAAAAACGAAAACCCCAGTACAAAGGGAAATAACATGTCACTCGACAGAATATTCAAGGCAGAATCTATCGCGATCATAGGGGCCTCCCGTGATGATCGAAAACGAGGATACCAGGCTATTAAGACATTGCAGGACGAGAAATATGAGGGGCAAGTGTATGCTGTAAATCCTCGAGGAGATTCTGTTCTTGGCCTTGAGTGTTTTAAAACCATTCTTGATATTGAAGCGCCAGTGGACCTGGCCCTCATCACAACACCGGCCCCGACGATTCCAGGTGTTTTGGAAGAATGTGGGAAAAAGGGCGTTGCAGGCGCCGTGATTATCGCCGGTGGTTTCGGCGAGCAGGGTGAAAAAGGCCGCAGGCTTGAGCGCAGTATCCTTAGAGCGGCACAGAAAAGCGGCGTTCGAATGATCGGCCCCAACACCTCAGGGATGATTAACGTAAGGAAGCACTTGAACCTGGTTGGAGTGAACGGTGTTCCTGAAGGGAACATCGCCCTTCTGACACAGAGTGGAAACATCGCCCTTCACATGATTACTGAGGCTGTTCTCAAGAGTCACCAAGGTTTCTCTTATTATGTGGGTGTTGGGAATGAAGTGGATATCAAGTTTCATGAATATCTCGAGTTCTTCACAGACGATCCAGACACCCGCGCGATCTTGATGTATGTGGAAGGCCTGCGTGATGGGCGGAAATTCCTTCAGCAGGCCTATATCACCACAGAAAAAAAGCCTATTGTTCTCCTAAAGAGCGGCCGTTCATCTATTGGAAGCCAGTCTGCCGGTTCCCATACCGGGGCTTTGGCAGGGATTTCAGAGGTTTCCCGGACTGCCTTTGAGCGCGCAGGCATTATAACCATCGAGAACGTTGATGAGCTTTTTCCTGCAGCAGAGACCCTCACCAGTCTTCCGCCTATCTATAATCGAAGTGTCGCCATACTCGCCGACGGTGGAGGACATGCTACAATTGCGGCAGACCTCCTTACTGATTACAGGGTGAAGGTGCCCATACTGAGGCGTAGAACCCAGGAACGCCTAAAGGAGTTGCTACCTCCGAACGCCTCTGTAAAGAATCCCATTGATGTGGCTGGGGGTGCGGATACCGATCCCGGTAAATTCGCTGATTGGGCGGAGACGATTTTGGAAGACGACCACATCGGCGGCCTCCTCATTGTCGGGCTCTTCGGAGGGTATTCGATCCGATTCGCCGAAAGACTCCGATTCATCGAGGAAGATGCGGCCCATCGGATGGGAAAACTGGTTAGAAAAACAGGTAAACCCATTGTGTTCCATAGTCTCTATGACTTCGCCAGACCCCATTCGCTGGAACTGCTCAAGTATTATGATATCCCTGTTTATGGATCTCTTGATATTGCGTGTCGATGTATTTCCTTACTCTGCGACTACGGTCACAAACTGGCGGGACCTCATCGTAAGGCCTCTTTTGTTTTTCACTGGGGGAGGCATGCCAAAGATGAAGGCCAATCCATTATTGAGAATGCACTCAGAGAAGGCAGACATGCCCTTTTGGAGTATGAAGGCAAGGCATTGCTGGCCCTACATGGTGCACCTGTCTCTGCAGATCGTCTGGCTAAGAATGCAGAGGAAGCTGTCCGAATTGCTGAAGGAATGAATGGAGAGGTGGCACTAAAGATAGTTTCACCCGATATTCTTCATAAATCCGACGCATCAGGTGTATCCCTCTCCCTCAAAGAACCGGATGAAATCCGTGCTGCTTACACTCAGATCATTGAAAATGCGAAAAAATACGATATAGAGGCGAGGATCATGGGTTGTGTGGTTTCCCCCATGGCGGAAGACGGTGTTGAGGTCATCATCGGAACCAAGATCGATCCCCAGTTCGGACCTGTAATTATGTTCGGTATCGGCGGGATTCTTGTGGAGGTAGTGAAGGATGTCTCCTTTCGGGTCCTGCCTATTTCAAGAAAGGCTCCTTACCAGATGATGCGGGAAATCAAGTCCTTTCCCATTCTAGACGGGGTTCGTGGAAGAAAACCTGTCGACCAAGAAGCTATCGCCCAATTGCTCCTCAAAACATCGGAAGTTATCGAGGCCTATCCTCAAATTCAAGAAATGGATCTCAATCCGGTTATCGCCCATGAATCCGGCCTCACCATCGTCGATGTCCGTATCATACTGAAAAAGGAAGCAAAGAAGGGGCAAAACAAGAATAGAAATTCCCCATCTCACTCCTCCCGTTTTCCCCGTGCCGTATAATAGAGCCAATAAGTGACTACCAGAATCAAAACGACACCAACCAATTCCCCTAAAAGCCCCATAGAGCCAGAGATTAAGGGCATGGTTCTATCGTATTGTTTAAGAATAATGATGGGAATGGCCAGCAGGATGCCCATGAGGGCTTCCCCGGTGATCAAACCCGAGGCAAAGAGCAGGCCATTTCGGTTTGAAGTCTCCACATCCTCGATCGGTGTCTTCCGGTGCGCATGAAACCGGGTTACTATGTAATTGACTGCACCGCCAAGCATTATGGGTACGGCCAATTCAAGCGGCAAGTAGATCCCGATTGTGACAGCCAACACCGGCGTACGAAACGTATTCCCCTTGCGTTTGAGATACTCATCGAGAATGATCACAAATGCGGCAATACCCATGCCCACAAAAACATAGCTCCATGGGAGATCACCCTTAAACACACCACGGCTCACCGAAGCCATGAGGTTCGCTTGAACGGCTGACAAGGCATCGGGGCCAACTCCCGATTCTCCACGAAAACCATAGGCCTTGTAGAGTAACATCAAGACCGGGGCAAGGACAAGGGCCGCAGAGATGGTCCCGATTATCTGCATCACTTGCTGCCGCCAAGGCGTAGCACCTAGAATGTGGCCGGCCTTGAGATCCTGCATGTTGTCCCCGGCAATGGCCGCAGCACAGCAAACAACGCCGCCGATGATAATGGCGGCAGCAGGGCCGTTGACGCTATCCGCTCCCATCAGGAGGAGCAGAAGTAGGGCTGAGACTGTCACAGTGGCGATGGTGACACCCGATATCGGGTTGTTCGATGAGCCCACCAAGCCGGCCATGTACCCGGCAACGGCTGAGAAGATAAAACCTGCCACCAGCATGACCAGAGCCATGGGAAGTGACACGGTGATGTCTTTGACAAAGTATTGGTAGACTAGAAAGAGCGGAACCAGGGATGCAACGATGAGAACCAAGACCCATTTCATGGGCATATCCTTCTCGGTTCGTGGGACGCTATCTTCCCCCTCCTCTTTGACCTTTCGATAGGCTTTCAATCCGGAGGTGATCCCACCAAAAAGTGATTTTCGCATGGAAAAAATAGTCCATAGACCGCCCAGGAGCATTCCTCCGACACCGAGGTAACGGGTCTTGGAGGACCATATCTCGTACGCATATTCTCCGGCTGAGATCGCTTGTCCGGCCAGACTTCCCTCGGCATGCAAGGGCCAATCATTCAGGCTTGCACAGATGGGGATGGCGATATACCAGTTCAGGACACCCCCAAGAAAGATGAGGATCGCTATATTGACTCCGACAATATAGCCGACAGAAAGGAGTGCAGGAGACAAGTTGGACCCAAAATAGGCGATGGAATTCTTCACACGACACGCCTTCTCAAAAGCCTCGGGCCAGAGGCCGATTCCTTTGGCACCAATCTTAAAGAGAGCCCCGGCAACGGCTGCCACTGCGATGCGACGGACTCCGACGCCACCTTCCTGTCCTGTCTCCAGGACCTCAGCGGTGGCAATCCCTTCGGGATACTGCAGTTTGTCTTCAACTATAAGCGCCCGTCGAAGAGGGATCGTAAAAAAGACCCCGAGCAATCCGCCGAAACCGGCGATAATGGTGACCCAAAAATAACTGAAGTCTTTCCAGAACCCCAGAATGACCAAGGCGGGAAGCGTAAAGATCACGCCGGCTGAAAGGGATTCACCGGCCGATGCCGCAGTCTGAACAATATTGTTTTCTAAGACATTATTCTGCTTAAAAAACCGTAGAATACCCATGGAGAGTACGGCTGCCGGAATAGAAGCCGAGACAGTCATACCGGCAAACAGACCGAGATAGGCATTGGCACCCGCCAGAATAATCGACAGCAACACGCCCAGAATAACGGCCTTGATCGTGATTTCCGCAAGGGTCTTCTGTGCCCCATTCATGTTTTTGACTCCTTATCTAAAAGATTATCAGAACCACTACGATCTCACCCTCGTCCAGTCTTCTTCAACACCTTCAAGACGTGTCGCAGGAATTTTCAAGAAACCAAAGCTGCCTCTTTTTGAAGGGGTTTGATTTTTTCCCGATCACCTGCGATGAAGATGATAAGGGTCTTTTCATTCATCTGATCTGTTTGACTCATACAACTAAAGTCATTATTGCGTCGATCACACAACCATCGCTTTTATGCCTTTAATTTCAATTAGTTGATTCAATTAGTTGATAATTTGTCTTAGGTAAGGGGGCTCTCATGAAAAACACTATTCTAGTCGCTTTTGACCGTTCCCTCTGAAAATTCATACCCTGAAAGTCGAGCAATTTCCATCATTATCTGGTCAACAAAGAGATCGGCATTGGATGACGAATCTCTGTAGATCGGACTGCCGAATTTGATTTGTACTTCCGTGTGGTTCCCTCTAGCCTCATAGTGGACACCCGTAGGAATAAAAGGGACTTTGGAATGAAGCATGATCATTCGAATCAACCCCACATGCCCAGGTCCCATTCGATTCCTGTAGTAAGTCCCCTCAGGGAATACGACAATCCCCTCTCCTTCTCCCAACAGCTCTCGAATTAATCTCAACGATTGGCGACTCTCCATGGGCCTCGAGCGGTTTAGGGGAATCCCTCCAAGGGTGGATAGAAAACAACCAAAGAACGGTATGACGAATAGCTCTTGTTTGGCCACATAGTGCAAAGAACGTGGAACCGCCAAACCCAATAAAGGGATATCTTCCCAACGCTGGTGCTTGGGGAGCAGGACAAATGCGTTGTGTGGAGGAAGGTTTTCCTGTCCACACACCCTCAACCTGAAAAACAGAGAGAAAAGCGCCCTGGCTATGAGTCTTGTTATAGGAAAAATTCTTTGTTTTTTTGCCTGAAGCACAGGGTCAACATCTCGCATGGTCAACCGGACAATTGATCATTACCGAGGTTCCTCATTAGATGTTGGAGATTCGGCGGCTTCGTCGCCTAGACTCTTCCAAAAAAGAGGCAGAGGCACCATTTGGAATCGCGCTGTAGTCCCTTTTTTGAGTTTAACTCTGTTCCACCCGATTGAAGATCTTACTCCACTGTCACACTTTTTGCGAGATTCCTTGGTTTGTCGACATCACGATTCAGAAGCCTGGCACAATGATAGGCCAAAAGCTGGCAGGGAACCACGGACAGAATGGGATTTAAGTAATCCAGAGTGGCTGGGATCTCAATAACATCATCCGCGAGTTCCTTTATCTGATCGTCACCTTCTGTAGCGATCGCTATGACCGGTCCTTTGCGGCTCTTAATTTCCTGAATATTGCTTGCCATCTTCTCGTACATGGCATCCTGGGGAATGATGGCCACTGTCGGCATCTCAGGGGATATCAGTGCAATGGGACCGTGTTTCATCTCTCCGGCTGCATAGCCTTCCGCGTGGATATATGAAACCTCCTTCAGTTTCAACGCCCCTTCCATGGCTATGGGATACCCATACTTTCTACCCAAGAAGAGCCAATTGCTGCAACGATAGTATTTTTCCGCAATGGCTCGAATATGATTATCTTGGGAAAGGATCTTTTGGACTTGATCGGGCAATGCCAGTAGCCCCTTTATGGCCCCCACGCCGTCTGTGAGCGACAGGTTTTGGTGCCGACCGATCAGAAGAGCCAGCAAAGTCAGAATAGCCAGTTGGGAGACAAAGATCTTGGTGGAGGCGACGCCGATCTCAGGTCCGGCATGGTTATAGACCCCCGCCTCAGTTGCCCTCGCAATGGAGCTCCCCACTACATTGACAATTCCTAGGAGACCCGCCCCCTTTCGCTTCGCTTCCTTGATAGCTGCCAGGGTATCAGCGGTCTCACCTGATTGACTCAGGGCAATGATGAACGTATCGGGGGGAAAGTTCAATTTTCTGTAGCGAAACTCGGAGGCAAGTTCCACTTGCACATCAACCTCCGTCAGCTTTTCAAATATGTACATCCCCGCGCACCCGGCATAATATGAAGTGCCACACGCCACCACCACCAGATTTCGACATTCTTTCAGCCTGTTCCACACCGGTACAATGCCCCCTAATTTGGGAACGCCCTCTCCAAGTTCAAGTCGACCACGCATCGCATTCCTTAAGGTTTCCGGCTGCTCGAATATTTCCTTCAACATAAAATGGGGGAACCCAGCGAGTTCCGCATCTTCAGGTTCCCATTCCACAGTTTCAGTGGCTCGCTCTACACTCTGGGCCTGTGCCGTCGAGATAGAATAGCCATCCTTGGATAATATGGCCAACTCGTTATCATTGAGATGAACCACTTCTTTTGTATATCGTACCATGGCGGAGACATCTGAAGCGGCAAAATAGCCATCTTCGCCCACGCCGATAACCAGAGGGCTTCCCCTTCTGGCCACAATGATTTGCCCTGGGACATGCCTGTGAATGACAGCCAGTCCAAAAGTCCCTTCTACCTGCGACATGGTGTTTCTCACGGCCTCATTCAGGTCTCCGTCGAAGTGAGAAGCTATCAAATGGGCCAGAACCTCCGTGTCGGTTTCGGATCGAAAAACAACCCCGGCTTTCCCCAATTTCTTCTTGAGAAAATCATAGTTTTCAATGATACCATTGTGTATGACATACACGTTCTCGTTCTGATCCCGATGGGGGTGTGCATTCTCTTCACTCGGCTCTCCGTGCGTGGCCCAGCGGGTATGGGCAATGCCGCAGGTACCCTTGATAACCATGTCATTGGTTTTGCGTTCCAAATCAATAATCCTTCCCACGGACCGACAATAGTCCACATGATCCTCATTCAGTACAGCCAAGCCCGCGGAATCGTAGCCTCGGTACTCCAGATGTTTGAGACCCCCTAGTAAAATAGGTTTGGCCTCTTCTTTCCCCACGTAACAGACAATGCCACACATTTCATAAGCTCCTTTCTATAGACCTCAGCATACTCATTCTATTTGCTCTTACCGGAACACTTGCCCGACCTCTACTCCCTTTGTTATGCAAATAATATCTTGAGGTTAAAAAGATTGATCTCAAATTCGAAAAGCAGCATCCTATTCATAAAGCGGTATAATAGCGCTGTATGATATGCCTTGCCATCTCGGAAGCCCTAAGCCCAAGTATATCTCCATGAATGGCCAACACGGTAACACATATCCCTCTCTCAATCTCTTTGGGAAGAGCATAGACCGTCACCCAGTCGTATTTGAACAGGTCTTGGGAGTCATTAATCGTTCCGGTCTTAGCTCCTATTTCTATATCCTTAAATGACTTCTTTCTTCTCAAAGGGAGAAAGGCTTTCCTGCACGTGCCGTTGAGCACCGTCTCCTTCATAAGAATCTTCAGTTGTTCCGCCGTCTCTTCTTCAACTGCCCTGCCCAACTTGTTGTATCTTGCATGATAGAGTGCTTCTCCTGACTCATCCTGTATCCTACGAACCAGCCAGGGTTCTACTATTATACCACAGTTTACAATTGCCGAGGTAATCAATGCTACATGCAAGGGTGAAACAAGTGTCCTTTTATTGAATCCTGAGGCGATTTCAGCGAGACCAAATTCATCTCTCGGGATACGAATAGAACTGACCGTTAGCGGTAGATCAAAAGGAATCTCTTCATTGAAAAGAAACTTATTTGAGTACTCAGAGAGAGACTCTTCACCTAGATCATATATTCCAATCTTTCCAAATACGGGATTAATGGACTCGGAAAACGCCCTTTTGAAACTTGTTTCAGTGCTGTAGCGACCTTCATCCTTTTTGAGTTGACTCTTATAAAGCGTATGCTTTTTACCTTTGAAGGCAACGGTTTGTTCGGGTGTAAAGCCCCTTGATTCAATGGCCGCAGCAGCGGAGATGATCTTGAAGATGCTTGCAGCGGGAAAATCAGATTTTAAACAGAGGTTCTCCGCTTTTCCATCCTGATCATAGCTCGCCATGGCCAATATCTGTCCGTTTGTGGGCTTCAGAGCAATGACTGCGGTTTGAGAGGTTCGTGATCGACGAAGCAGCTTTAAAATATAGGTCTGAAGGGTCGTATCTAACGAGACTTCAACCCTAAGCTTCTCTTCGTTATTCAGAACAAGGAATTGGGGTCCTTCGCTAGGATTGAGGTCCAGATTCAGCGGACTAATGAGGGCTGATAGATCCTGCTTAGTCAGCCTTTCAGCACCTCTATTTTCCCGCTCCACCATCCGAACCGCTGCCCCCACCTCTATTCCTCGATCGGCGAGTATTCTGGAGCCCCCATAGCAAGCGCTGATCAATAGTATATAGGTAAGTAGGAGGGCACTTCTGGATGTAAAACGTTTTCTCCAGGCCTTCTCTTTAAGTCTTCTTTGAAAACCCCTCCAATCTTTCGGATAGCTACGGCGTCCTATCATCTTCACTTTTCGCTAATAAATTCCATTCCACCCATATAGGGTTTAAGAGCATCCGGGATGGCGACGCTTCCATTTTTCTGTTGATAGTTCTCCAAAATAGCAATCAGGGTTCTTCCCACTGCGAGTCCCGATCCGTTTAGGGTATGGACAAGCTGAGTTCCGCCCCCCCCCTTTTTTCTGAACCTTATTTCAGCTCGTCTGGCCTGAAAGTCTTCAAAATTGCTACAAGAGGATATCTCCCTGTAAAGGTTCTGTCCGGGAAGCCAAACCTCCAAATCATAGGTCAAAGCGGCAGAGAATCCAAGATCAGCTGTACAAAGTGAAACGACCCTATATGGAAGCTGGAGTCGCTTCAAGATTTCTTCTGCATCACTCGTTAATTTTTCCAATTCGTCGTAAGACGTTTTAGGATGACAGAACTTAACCAGTTCTACTTTGTTAAATTGATGTTGACGGATGAGGCCGCGGGTATCTTTCCCGTAAGAGCCTGCTTCGGAGCGAAAACAGGGGGTGTAGGCCGTATAGTAAATAGGCAACGCCTCTTCCTCAAGGATCTCCTCCCGATGTATATTGGTTACCGGGACCTCTGCTGTGGGGATCAGATACTGTTCCCGGCCTTCGATCTTAAAGAGGTCTTCCTTGAATTTCGGAAGCTGCCCCGTCCCGATCATGCACGCCGCATTGACCATAAAGGGAGGAAGGATCTCTATATAACCGTGCTCTTTCGTGTGAATATCGAGCATAAAATTGATCAGGGCCCTTTCCAGTTTGGCGCCCGCGCCCTGATATAGAGCAAACCGGGCTCCTGCTATCTTAGAGGCCCGGGCAAAATCGAGAATACCCAGTCTTTCTCCCAAGTCCCAATGAGGGACTGGATCAAAAGGCATTTCCCTGATTTCACCCCAGGTACGAACCACCGGATTATCGCTCTCATCCGCACCTATCACGACCGATTCATGAGGCATATTGGGTATGACCATTAAAAGAGGAACCAGTTGGGCCTCAATCTCAGACAGATGTTTCTCTTTTGCCTTGATCTCTGAAGAGACTTTTTTCATTTCACTTATGATCTGAGACGCGTCTTCGCCGCTATTCTTCATGGCCACGATTTCTTCGTTGACGCGGTTCCGCTGATGGCGAAGGTTTTCCAATCCTCTCAACAAGGTCCGTCTTTCCTTGTCAATCCTGTCAAATATGGAGAGATCCAGATCTTGTCCTCTGTTCTTGAGCATCTCCTTGACCTTGTCAAGGTTGGCTCTGATGAATTTGACATCAAGCATGCTAAATACCCTGTTCGAACTAGCGTTTATGAAAGAAGTTCAAGCCTCTAGTCACGGGAGCCTGCTGTGAAGTCTCCCCATGGCTGCAAAATGAAAAATAGTATGTGAACCTCAATTCCAAAACATTTAGCTATCTCAAGAAAAAATCTTTCACAATTGTTACAGGGTTTTACCATGGATGAAGGAAAATGGTCAAACTTTTTCAGACTTTGAATGAGTATTCCATTAAACTATTGCCATATTTCATACGATTATGCTAAAGAACCATTAGCGTTTTTCTCCGGCGATGGGATCTTGACATGATCAAATATCTCAACCGGAGATCAAATCCGGACAAAGGAGGATGCCTCTTTTCCTTTAAACAGCCTACGGAAATACTTTATTCTCAGGTGAAAGATAGTGTCGATGAAAGAACCCAACAAAAAAAGAGGGATCAATATTTTATGGAATGTGTTCAGTTCAATGAAGCTGACCCTTGCTCTTTTGATCATACTGGCCATTACCTCTATATTCGGAACGCTTATCCCTCAACAACAAGAGGCCGTGAGGTTTGCACGTGGATTGGGTCCAGGGCTACTTCGATTCTTCGAACTCCTCGGTCTTTTTGATCTCTACCACTCGCCATGGTTCAGGGCCATTATCGGTCTCCTTGCCTTAAATCTGGTCGTTTGCTCCCTAAATCGTCTGCCTACCACGCTAAGGCTTTTACGCACCCCGTCCAGCCCGGATCGATCAAAACCCTTTGAAGACCTTCCCTCGGAAAGGAGTTTCTTGGTTGAAGGAGGGATTGAGGATGTGGGAAATCGTGTGGCGGATTTCCTGAGAAAACAATATAGTAGAATCGCGATCAAGAGCACCCCCGAAAGAAATTATCTCTACGTAGAAAAGGGGCGATATTCCTACCTCGGTGTTTATCTCGTTCACTTCAGCATTCTACTTATCCTCATAGGGGGTATCATTGGATCTGTGTTCGGCTTTGATGCATATGTCAATATCCTGGAAGGAGATAGTGTCGACTCAATCGTTCTCAAAAAGGATATGACTTCAATGAAGCTGGGATTCAGTGTTTTTTGCGAAGAATTCAGTGTGGAATACTATGATAACGGGTCACCAAAAGAATTCAGATCTGACCTTGGCTTTTTCGTCGATGGGAAACTGGCCAAAAAAGCCAGTCTCTTGATGAATCAGCCCATTAGTTTCGGTGGAATCACTTTTTATCAGTCCAGCTATGGCTCTATTCCAGGCAGAGCCCGCTTGAGAATTCAGAAAGAAGGAAGCGATCCTGGAGAATCGATTGTATGGGTTAAAACAGGAGAGACATTTTCACTACCCGGTTCTGAATCACAAATACAGGTTGTGGATGCAGTCTCCAATCTTAACGATATGCTGGGGCCGGCTGCCCTGATTTCCGTCAAATCAAAAGAGGGAGAAGAAATACGGTTTTGGGTGTTTCAAGACATTGAGAAACTACGCAAGCAATACCCTGAGGCTATGTTCCAAGCTCCAAGAATGAATCCTTCTTCGTTCAAACCTTATACCTTCTTTCTGAAAGAGCTCGAAAGTCACTCCTACACAGGTCTTCAGGCTAACAAAAACCCGGGGATTTCTCTGGTCTGGTTCGGCTGTTTTGTCATGGTGGCCGGTTTCTTTATGACTTTTTTTACATCCCATCGAAGGATCTGGGTTCGTATTTCGAAATCAATGGATAAAGCAAAAATCAGCATGGCAGGGAGAACAAACAGGAATCCTCTTGCCCTGGAAAAGGAACTCGATCTGGTGACCAGTCAGCTTCGCAAGCTTCTTGAGTAAGAAGGGAAAAAGATATGATCAACTCAGTGATTCTCAGCTATACAACCTTTGTTTACTTTGCATCATTTATGCTCTACCTCCTCATGATGGTTATGGGAAAGGAGGTTTATGGGCGTCTAGCATCCATCCTTACCGTAGCGGGTTTGATTGCCCACACCTTTGCCATTATCTTCAGGTGGGTTGAATCATATCAATTCGACATAGGCCATGCCCCGTTTTCTAACTTCTATGAATCACTCATTTTTTTCGCATGGGCTCTTATTCTTCTTTATGTGCTTATAGAATGGCGGACCAAAAATCGTAGTATTGGGACCTTTGCTTCCCTTCTGGCTGTGTTGATCATGGCCTATGCATCATTCAGCGGCGTTGATAACCGGATTCAGCCTCTGGTCCCGGTTTTGAAAAGCAACTGGCTGATCACTCATGTGATCACCTGCTTTATCGGGTATGCGGCCTTTGGGATCGCCTTTTGCCTGAGTCTGATGTACCTCTTAAAAAAAGTGGATGCCCCGAAGAGAAAGAGTATCTTACTAAAAACCATTCCTGATTCGGACATCCTGGACGAACTCAATTACCAGATGATCATCATAGGCTTTGTCCTCCTCACTCTGGGCATTATTACGGGGGCTGTCTGGGCACATTCCGCTTGGGGGAGGTACTGGGGCTGGGACCCAAAAGAGACCTGGTCTCTGATCACCTGGCTGGTCTATGCCGCCGTACTTCACTCCCGAATGATGAGAGGGTGGCGGGGCAAGAAGATGGCCATCCTCTCGATGATCGGTTTCTTCTGTGTCATATTTACCTATTTGGGAGTCAATTTCATACTGTCAGG
>CAZFMX010000018.1:0-43144 GCA_964520425.1 uncultured Desulfobacteraceae bacterium | reverse complement strand
GCCTATGAACTCTGACCTTGCCCAAAGGGCAAGGTTTTATCTGTTCGAATAAATGCCAATACAACCCGGTCCACATTTGTGCCGCTCTTTTTTCTTCTCAAAAAACGAACCTAGCGTCGATATTACAGGACAGACCGAGCAACTAAGAAGGCCGAACTTGAGTACCTTCAAAATTCTTTGACCCATGTTTTTCCTTCAAATGTCAGCGCGGTATCCCCGAATTTTGAAGCCCTTATCTTCATCAATTTTCCGTGTAAAGGTCAGGAAATGGCCCGGGGGACGAACCAAAGTATGACCCTAGACACGATTGGTTTTTGCCAACCTTTAAGAAAGTTTAACGACACGGCATGCAACCCCACGCATGGTGATATAGCCGGACACCGGGTCCAGCAGTTCGGCATCCAAAAGGACGTTGCAGTTCGCGTCGGCCCAGCCGTGCGGCACGGCGACCACGCCCGGCAGAATGTCCGGGGTAACCTTGGCGCGTATCTTGATACTGCCGCGTGGTGTCTCGATACCGATCATTTCACCGTCGAAGATATTATGCTTGTCGGCGGTGACAGTATTGATTTCCGCTTCTGCTTCTGGGCGAATGACGCGAAGGGTGGTGTCGCGCATCTGGGCATCGATGTATTCGATGGTTCTGGTGCCGGTGTTCAGGACTTCCGGATATTCCTTGACCAGTTCCGGATTGTTGACCTTGCTCTGTTCGGGCTCGACATGAACGGGAATAGGATCGGCACCCAGTTCTGCCATACGGTCCGAGTAGAGCTCGATCTTGCCGCTGGCAGTGAAGAATCCTTTTTTCTCATAAAATCCGTAAGTTTTTTTATTGAAGTAGAGACCTTCCGGATTTTCCCTGAGCTGCTCCATGGTGACACCGGAGGTGGAGAAAAAGTGTTCAGTCACTTCTTCGTCCGAGTTCCACGGAAAGTATTCGCCGTACCCCATCTTGCGGCCCAGTTCACTCCAGATCCACCAGATGGATTTGCTTTCGTACAGTGGCTCGACAACTTTTTTGCGCAGCATAATGTAAGGCTCGCAATAGGAGATGCCGTAGGGGAAGCCGCCGATGCCGGTCTCTTCAAAGCACGTGCAGGCGGGCAGAACATAGTCGGCCAGGTTGGCGGTTTCGGTCATCATGGGATCCATGACCACGATCAGCTCCTGGTTTTTCATGGCGGCGAGGAACCGCTTGGTATCGGCAAAGGTCACGGCCGGGTTGCCGCCTGAACAGATAAAGGCCTTGATCGGGTAGGGATTGCCCGTAATCATGGTATCGCACATCAGGGAGGAGGACCCATAGGGGGGCGGATTTTTGCCAAATTGATGAAATACGGGAAATTCTTCATACCCCAGTGCATTCCCCTCGATTTTATCGGGTAGTCGCATGTCGGCCAGCCGAACCATCGGGCAGGTGACCCATCCGCCAGGGCGGTCGATATTACCGGTGATGGCTTGAAGGATGGAGAAGAGGCGGTGGTTCTGCAGACCATTGGTTCCCTGGTTCATACCACCCACTCCTTCGACGATGCAGCCAGCTTCAGCATTTGCGAATATACGGGAGATCATCCTGATTTCCGCAGCGCCCACACCGGTGACTTTGGCGGCCCATTTAGGCGTGCAATCTGCAACGGATTCAGCCAGTTTATCAAAACCATGGGTGTTTTTTTCGACAAACTCCTTGTCATACAGCCCTTCTTTGATGATCACGTGGACCATGGCCTGGCCGATGGCGGCGTCCGTACCCGGGCGCGGCTGCATAAAAATGCCCTGTTTGGAGATGGGAATGCGTCGCACATCGATGATGATCAGCGATGCGCCGGCCTCAACACGATCACGAATGATGTTACCCATGGGAAAGTAGCTTTGATCCGGGTTTCGGCCCCAGAGGATGATGCAGTCGGCATTGATTGGTTCTTCCACCGGATAACGACCGAAGGTGATCTGACGGGCGAGAATACGGGAGCGAAAGCAGTTCCCCTCTGCGTTAAAGAAGTTGGGGCTGCCGTAGGCGCCGCGAAAACGCTGGTTGAAGGCGGCCATCTCAAAGTGTTCCACGCCGACGGAACCCGTATAGGTGGCCAGGGTCTTGGCACCGTATTTGTCTTTCAGTTCCAGCAGCTTCTCGCCGATTTCCTGCAATGCCTGGTCCCAGGAGATGGACTGAAATCTTCCGTCAACCTTCTTCAGTGGGGTTTTCACGCGGTTGGCGGAATAGACGTACTCGGGTACCCGGTCACCCTTGGGACACAAAGAGCCTTTGTTGAGCCAAAAGTCTTCAATTCCCTCCACCTTGATTAATTTGCCGTCCTCCACGTATGCGTTGAGGCCGCAGCAGTTTATACACAAACCACAATCCGTCTTGATTACTTCCATTTTTCACCCTCCATTTTTTTCTGCTCGTTGTACCAGTCTGAGGTACTTGTTCCCTCCGCATGATTCTATCCTCTCTTTCTTAAATGCTATTCAGGAAGGACAATTAACCATGAGACCTTTACGACAAAATAATTCCCTAATTCATAAGCAGTACAGAGTGCCTTTCGTAAGATGAATGTTTAACGGGCTCTTCCATATACCTGCTTTCGATCGCTCCGAATCGCATGAACTGATGAAGTTCTCTGCCCATATCATTAAAAATCCATCTGTCAAAACGGCAGAGCATGGAATCAAAAACCCTCCTTTCTTCCCAGTCCATGCAGGAGAGTCTTTCGGACAAATCATCACTACAGGTGATCTCCTGTGCTATGAGCACCCCCATAACATCTTTTATCCTCTCAATTCGCCAGGATACGGATTTCAGGTATTCTCCGGATATGTAATCCGACCCTTGCAACAATTCGAATAGATACGGAATCAGGGCCCTATTCTCCTCCTTCCCCAATATCCCTTTCTTGTGGCAAAGACGGCTTTCTTGTTCACGGATGATGCAGCATAGGGACTGAGTTGGTGGCGCGTCCCATGTTTGCCTCGGAAGATCATTGGAATCGAACAACAGGTCCTCGGCCGCCTCCAATTCGCAAATATCCACATAACCGGCAACGCAAAATAGGGCTAGTTCGTTGATTCTTGCAAGACCTAGCCAAAAGCAGTAGGAATTTGGACGAAAGGCCCCGCTCAAACGAAGAATCCATTTCTCGAGAAAATCTTTGTTGATGCTGGTCTCAAATGCCTCGTCCTGGAGTCTGTAGTTCAGGTCGAACCACTCCTGAGGGATCTGATCACAGGATTTATTTAGCTCGATATAATTCGCCATTTTACCTTTCAAATCTCCCACGCAGGGCAAGGTATCTATATCTATTCAAGAGGACTCTCATAGAGCCTGCTGTTCCGGTATTGAGGGACCACAGAATTATAGTTCAGGTCGAAAAAATATCTGGCATGAAGTCCGGGAATAGAGGTCTTTTCAGTTATCATGTGTCGATATTAAGCCTAATATTCACAATCATTACCACATCAAGGCAAATATTTTATTTATATCGGTTCTGATATATGAATGTCCAAAGCTTTGGGTGGTAATGACTCTTTCATACCTTTTATACCGTTTCTCTGTTGTGAATGGTTCGTCTGTCCGATGTGTGGTGTACGGACCGGCAGAAGCATGCCCAAAGGGAGCGAGCCATGGGTGTTACAGCATCCAACCAATGGCAGAATACATGGATTAATGGCTTATGTCAATATTGACAGGTTAAAAAACCTGTGATAAGAATCCTCAAGAAAACCTGTCCTTCATCCCCTTACCCAAGTGAGAGAAAGCCGACGTAGGATGGAAAAAATAACTGTGCAGTTCATCCACACTAATCTTGTTCTGTAAATAAGGAGGTTTCCATTGAAAAGAGGTTTTTTCAGCGAACCTTTCCTGCCGGCGCTTTTATTGATGCTCCTGGTTTTTTTTGAAACGATCCCTATCTTTGCAGACTCTATGCGGACGATTCAGGATATGCAGGGAAACACCCTTCAGGTTCCTACGCCCCTTGAGCGAGTGGCGCTCTTTGGAGGACCCACCGGTCAAATCGTCTACATCCTAGGAGCACGGAATCAACTCTGTGCCATCACGACCTCTTTGCAGACCTCTGCCCTTTTGGAAGAGATGGATCCGTCCATCAAGGATTTACCCGCCCCCCGAAGCACTAACGGACACATCAATGTGGAGAGTCTAATTTTATCAAATCCTCAGTTGGTCCTTGCAGGGAATCTTGACGGCTCCATCGTGGAGAAAAAGACCCAAATTCCCGTGGCCTACCTACAGAGTACCATGAGTACCGGAATCGAAGATATCAAGGCGGAGATCCGGTTTTACGGAATGGTCTTTGAAAAAAAGACCCGAGCTGAAAACTATGTCCGTTATCTGGATAGAATAACGACCCTTGTTCGATCCCGTGTAGCGGACATTCCCTTCGAGGAACGGAAGGTGGTCTTCAACGGCACCAGCCCCAGTCACCTGGTCACTATGGGGGGAGACACTTTCATGAATGAGCGGATTGAGATCGCGGGATGTCGTAATGCTGCCGCCCCCATCTCCTCCAGCGGAAAACAGGAGGGGCTACATTCAGGCCTGGCCGAGGTCTCTATGGAAAGTGTTTTGGCATGGAATCCGGATATTCTCGTCATCGATTACGGTGACCCCGAGGATCTTTACCTGGAACCCAAATGGCAGACCATTCGAGCCATACAGGAAAGACAGATCTTCAAACAACCCATCGGAATCTTTATCTGGGACCGTCCCACGGCGGAAGCGGCCGTGCTTCATCCCCTTTGGCTGGCTAAGACCGCCTACCCGGAGCGGTTCAAAGATATCGACCTTGTTGCCGAATTCAAACGTTTTTACCAAGAAATCATGTCCTTTCCCATGACTGATGAACAGGCCCGGACCGTGATTAGTGCGGGATACAAGCTAAGATTCAAGGGAGGATTTTGAGCCTTCTCAAAACATATCACCCATGAAACATCAATATGACACCTGGTTTCCTTTTCTCGGTCTTCAGACGGTTCTCATTCTGCTCCTCTTATCGGTCGCCATTATCGCCCTGATGCTGGGACAGGTGAATATTTCACCTGTGGAAGTAGTAAAGATTCTCCTGGTTCGAATCCTTCCTCTTGAACAAACCTGGTCCCCCACCATCGAAGCGGTGATCTGGGATGTCCGGGTGCCCAGGCTTTTGGCCGGCATTTTTGTAGGAGCCGGGCTTTCTATTTCCGGGGCCTCCTTTCAGGGGCTTTTTCGCAATCCCCTGGTCTCTCCCCATATTCTGGGAGTGACAGCCGGTGCGGGCTTCGGAGCGGCCCTGGCTATTCTCCTCTTTGGACAGATCTTCATGGTCCAGGTCCTCTCCTTTGTCTTCGGACTAATCGCCGTGATCATGACCTATTCACTCAGCCGAGTCTATCGAACTGCGCCGGTTTTGATGCTGGTCCTTTCAGGAATCATTGTGGGGGCCCTTTTTTCGGCCTCCACATCTCTGCTCAAGTATGTAGCCGACCCAATAAACGACATGCCCTCCATCGTGTTTTGGCTTTTGGGATCACTGAATAATGTGTCCAATCAGGATATGACCGTGGTAGGACCGGTGATCTTTGTCGGCATTACAGCCCTTTTCCTGATTCGGTGGCGAATCAATCTCCTGACCATGGGCGAGGAAGATGCCAGGGCCTTGGGTGTGAACACGGAACGGATTCGAGGAATCATCGTGGTTTGTGCCACCGTGATTTCCGCCTGCGCCGTCTCCATCACCGGGATTATCGGTTGGATCGGCCTTGTCATTCCCCATATAGGAAGGATCCTGGTGGGACCGGATAATAGACTGCTTCTGCCCGTAACCACCCTGATCGGCGCCACCTATCTGGTGGCCGTGGATACCATCTCACGGACGGCCATTGAGACGGAGATTCCCATCGGTATTCTTACTGCCATGGTGGGGGCTCCGATCTTTGCCTATCTCCTTCGAAAAAACCGGACGGGGTGGTAGGTATGGCAACGCAAATCACTGCAAAGGACATGACCTTCAGTTACACCGGCGATACCTGGGACGCCGTGTTTCGAGGGATTGATTTTTCCGTTGAGAGCGGGGAGGTTTTTTGCCTCCTGGGACCGAACGGCTCCGGGAAATCCACCCTCCTCAAATGCCTGAGCGGTCTGCTCAAACTCCAGGAAGGACGGGTGCTCTTGAATGATCAAAAGATTTCCTCTTTGACGATCACGGAGACGGCCCGGAAAATCGGCTATGTACCCCAATCACAGGCCTCTGCCTTCCCCTTTCTTGTTCGGGACATTGTGGTCATGGGTAGGGCTCCTCACCTGAGCAGCTTGGCGTCCCCTTCCAAAGAGGACTATGACATGGCCCATGAGGCCATGGAGACCGTGGGGATCCTTCATTTGACTAAAAGGCCCTGCACCAGTCTGAGTGGCGGGGAATGGCAACTCACGCTAATCGCCAGGGCCCTTGCCCAGCAGTCCCCTGTTCTACTTCTGGATGAGCCCACATCTCATCTCGACATGGGCAATCAAATGCGAATCCTCGGGGTAGTCAAGACCCTTGCGGATCGCGGCCTCACCATCCTCATGGCCTCTCATTTTCCGGACCATGCCTTCCTGGTTTCCTCCAGGGTGGCGATCCTCTCCCATGGCACAATAGTGGAGCAGGGGCCTCCCGAGGCCGTGATCACGGAGATGAATTTGAAAGAGACGTACCATGTAGACGTCAAAGTGATGTATGTGGAAAACGGGGTGGGTCGAAATGCCTGCTTCCCTTCCCTGCAAGGTTTTTCTTCTCGTTCGAAAGAGGTGGCACATTGAAGACAGACCAAATCCCACTTCTTAGGGCCGAAGAGATCGGATTCTCTTACAACAATCAAAGTGTCCTTCAAAACGTCTCTTTCGAGGCCCAGCCGGGCTTTATTAGCGGACTTTTGGGCCCCAATGGGTCGGGAAAGACCACCCTCCTCAAGTGTATCAACGGATTATACGCCCCGACTTACGGGCGAATCATGATCAATGGCCAACGGATCACCGGGCTCTCCAGAAAGGAGATCGCTGCGGTCATGGCCATAGTCCCTCAGCAGACGGTCGTCGCTTTTTCCTTTACTACCCTCCAGATGGTCCTCATGGGCCGTACTCCAAGGTTCGGGAGCATAAAGACCCCTGGACTTCAGGATTATGATGAAGCCTATCAAATGCTCGAAGATTTAGGAATCGTCCATTTAGCCGACCGCCGGTTCAATGAGTTGAGCGGGGGAGAAAAACAGATGGTGATTCTTGCCCGGGCCTTTTTCCAGGACACGCAGATCCTACTCTTTGACGAGCCGACCTCCCATCTGGATTTTAAAAATCAGGTCCTCATCATGGAAGTTATTCAGGAGATGACTCGAAAGAAAAATCTGGTCACCCTGGTGACCCTACACGACCCCAACCTCGCATACCGATACTGCGAGCGGGTCGTGATGCTCAAGCAGGGAAAGGTGGTCTGCAAGGGAAATCGTGAGAAGGCCTTTGACAATCATACCCTCTCTTCCCTTTATGACATGAATGTCTTCATCGACTACACCAAGAGGGGCGTTGTCATGGCCCTACCCGAGCAGTGGGTCGTGGAAAAAAAGGGATTCATATAGCTTAATGAAATCTTTTAAGGAAAAGCCTTGGCTTCAATGAACGGAGTAGAGTGAACGAAACAGCAAATCATCTAAATCAACTGAGGGCCCGTAGGCGCTTGTTCGTTTTAGGCATACCGGTCGTGTTCCTGACCCTGGTGTTGACCCTAACCATCGGCAGATATCCCATTGGCCTCAAGACCCTGGGCCTTCTGCTGAAGGCCGCGATCCATGGAGAGTCTGTACCGACTGAACTCGCGACCCCTGCCCTGGTCTTGAATTCGATTCGGCTTCCTCGGGTGATCATGGCCTTTCTCGTGGGCGCCGCCCTGTCGGTTTCCGGGGCCGTGCTGCAAGGGGTCTTTCGAAACCCACTGGTATCCCCAATGATTCTCGGAGTGACCTCCGGGGCGAGTTTCGGAGCTGCCCTAGCCATCGTAGTAGCCGGTCATTCGGCCCTGGCTATACAGGGCTCATCTTTTTTCTGGGCCTTGACCGCAGTATTCATTGCCGTAAAGATCGGACATCGTGTAAGACACTCGATCACCACACTGGTCTTGGCCGGTGTGATTGTCTCCGCCGTGTTTATGTCCGGACTCTCTTTCCTCAAATACAAGGCAGATCCCTATGAGCAACTGCCGGAAATCGTGTTTTGGACCCTTGGGAGCTTGAATAATGTCCTCTGGGCAGATGTGATCAGGACCCTGATCGTTGTTGTATCCGGGGTCATCATCCTTCACCTTTTCCGATGGACTCTCAACCCCATGGCCTTGGGGGATGAAGATGCCATGGGATTGGGGATCAATGTGCGCCGGGCACGAATGGTCTATATTTTGGTTTCAACATTTATTGTAGCCGTCTCCGTTTCTTGTTGTGGAGAGATCAGGTGGCTCGGGCTGGTGGTCCCCCACATGGCTCGAATGATTATCGGCGCGGATCACACCGACCTGATCCCCTTTTCCGCCCTGTTGGGGGGCATGCTCCTGTTGCTCATCGATACTCTGACCCGGGCCCTTCCGGGCGGCGAGATGCCCATCGGGATACTGACATCATTTCTAGGGGCCCCGTTTTTCGCCTATCTACTGATACGACAGGAACGGGATTCCTGGCAGCAATAAGAGGGTTACAAGCCATGTCGACAGAAAAGCACCCCAAGTTTGATGCTCAATCCGCGCGAGAATACGCGGAGATCGCCCGGAACGTGTTTGCACCCATCTATCCGGTGATTGCCGAACAAATTCTCAAGAAATGCCGGAAAACGGAAGGCATCTGTATAGACGTAGGATGCGGCCCCGCACCAATGGCCGTGACGTTGGCGCGAATGACTTCATTGAGAATCTTCGGTCTGGATTATTCCCGAGAGATCCTTGCCCTTGCAAGAAAAGAGCTATCGAGCCAGGGCATGGGTAATCGAATCGATTTGATAGAGGGGGATATCCATCATATCCCTATGAGGTCGGAGTCTGCGGATTTGGTGGTCAGCCGGGGATCATTAGGGTTTTGGAAGGAGCAGGCCATTGCCTTTAGGGAAATCCATCGTCTGCTCAAGCCGGGGGGGATGGGCTATATTGGCGGCGGCTTGGGGTCTAAAGAACTGGCGGAAAAGATCAACCGGGAAATGGCGAAAAGAGAGAACGGCTGGAAAGGCCGCCCTAAAAAGAGCATGTCCGGAAAAAGACAAATAGAACGAGTCAGAAGAGATCTGGAGTCCGCCGGGTTTCGGGAATACGATATTGTGAGGGATGACTCCGGATTCTGGATTTCATTCAAGAAAGGAAAAGACGAGTTGGTATGAAACGATCGGGAAGATATGGGGGGCTGATTGTCTGGGCCTTTGTCGCCCTTTTTTTCTGGGCGGGCCCGGGTTTTCCTCAAGAAAACGCGACAACAGAGATGAGGATGATTACGGATCGTACTGGGAGAACCGTAGAGATTCCGGTCACGCCCAAACGGATCGCCTGTTTCTTCGGCCCATCCTATGAAAAGGTCTTTCTGTTGGAGGCCGCGGACAGGGTGGCCATGATGTCTTTGGAACAGAGCCCATGGGCCCATAGGCTCAATCCTCATCTAAAGGAAGTGACGGTCATGCCCTCCTATGCCGGTCCTGACATTGAGCGGATGCTTGAGATCGGCGTGGACCTGGCCTTTTATTGGCAGTGGCCGCAACAGACGGACAAGATGGCCGCAGCAGGGATTCCCGTGATATGTCCATTTTCGGGCTCCGCCTCCCCTACCAGCATAGAGGCCTTTATAGAGGGGTATCAGAAGGATATGCTGTTTTACGGCGATGTGCTGGGAGGGGAGGCTAAGACAAAGGCCGCACAATATTGTGCCTATTTCGATGAAAAGGCCCGAATAGTTTCTTCCAGGACGGCCTCTATTCCAAAGGCGCAAAGACCGAAGGTTTATCATATTTCGTCGAACCGCAGCCTCTTCTCCGTACAGGGTCGGAATTCCACGACCCATTGGGCCGTTGAAATGGCGGGAGGACTTTTAGTTTCGAGGCATCTGGATGACACCTTTGTGGATGTCTCCATGGAGCAGGTGATCGCCTGGAACCCTGATATCATCATAATGGGAGGACACGATTCTACGGACCAGATTATGAAAAACAGGAATTGGTCAACCCTGAATGCGGTCAAGAATGGGAGAGTCTATGCCGGCCCTTCGGGGGTCTTTCTCTGGGAAAAAGGGAGTGAAGTACCCCTTCTTCTCATGTTTTTGGCCAAGATCTTTCACCCCAACCGGTTCAAGGATATCGACATGATTGAGGAGACTCAGTCTTTTTACCATCAATTCTACCGGTATGACCTGACCGTGGAGGAGGCTCTCTCGATCCTAAAGCAACTCCCTGATTAACAGCATGAGGGAGGAGCGGATTAGAGGAATATAGGATTAACCGAGCTTTTCGATTAATAACTCCTGGCTGGCCTGAGGGAATAATCGCTCCACCATAAAGCCGTAGTTTTTGAGGAGATCCATCATCATTCCAGAGTCTGTCACCTTTCTCGTCCTGGAGAGATTCACCCCCCTTTCAAAAAGGGGAACGGGAAAGAATGCAGCGGTATGCCCATAAAGGATAACCTCAGCGGATGAAGGACACTGCTGAAGAACCTCTTCCATGGTATGAGTGACAAGAGCGGAGCCTGTGACAAATATCTTGTCAGAGACCTTGAAAACCCGCTCCGCATCCGATGCATGGACGACCTCCACGGCGTTCGGCCCGGTTTCTTGGCCCTTTTTATTGAAGATCATGGACTCACAACGATCCATATCCAACTCCGTCACATAGACCTTGGCCGCCCGCTTAACCATCCCCCGAACCATCCCGCCAAATCCTACAAGGGTGACCGTGTCTTCTTTATCGACAGAGGCGTTGATAGGGGTCTCATCATCTGGTGTGATCTTCAAACCGAAGGGGAGTAAAGTCTCTTTATTCAAAAAAGGGGATGAGAGGGCATTCAAAATGGCCACCCTAATGGATGTCAAAACGGTATCCTTAAAGGGACTCATTTCTTTGACCACATCCAGGGCCTTTCGACCTGTCTGTTGTCTGAGAAGTTTTTGAGTTTCCTCGTTTCGAAAGGTGTCTCCCTTTCGAATGTTCATGGATATTCCCACATCCCCGTTTGAGAGCACCACCCCGGTAAAGCCCGGGGCGATGACTATCTCTGCCACTTCCGGTTGGAATGCGAGGTTGGTCTCTAAAAAATCGTGTGCCTCTTGAAGGATCATTGATTCTTCTTCCTCCTTATGAGATGAATTCTTCCTGCCGCATGAAGTTCTTGTCTTTCGTTGTAGCATTAAATGCGAATTTTTCCGAAAAAGTTTATTTAGACATTACGGATCATGAACAACACAAGGGGCCCCTGTTTCAGGAGCCCCCGTCTATGGATCGTTATCATCTCATCGGTTAGTATTTATAAGTTACCCCCAGCCAGACCTGTCTCCCCTGGGCTGGATAACCGGTGTTGGGCTCATATTCCTCATCGAACAGATTGTTCACTAAGTCGTTAATCATGTAGCTCGCCTTAACCGTCAGGTCTTCCAAAGGCATACAAACCGCACCGATCTCCACGCCAAGCATTTCCACCTTTTCACAGTTGATGTACTGGTTATTGGGATTATCCGGCGTATTCTCTTCCAATAACATAGATCTTAGGATCTCATTGAACGCGTATAGCCTCTATTTCCTGGACGGCCTTTACTGTCCGATCGGCCATGGCATCATCGGGTGGTATCACCCAGAATTTTCCACCCTCCTCTACGGGTTGACCGTCGATTTTATCTACAATCATCACCCGTTCACCCGCAGGATCGAGAAATATCTCTCCATAGGAAAAGAGACTACGATAGCCGTCAGAGGCTGAGACCAGGAAAACCTGGTTGAGATCGGCTTCAATACCCCTCTTCTCAAGAACGGATTTCAAAGAGGCCCCTTCAATCCTATTGATTCCATGAAATCCTTTTCCTTCTCCCACATGCCTGAAGATCGCAGACTCCCTAGGGAATGAGGAGAGTTCTCTAAGGTTCAAAGGGACCTCTGTTTCTCCTTTGATGTTCAGTTCAGGAGAGAAAAGGGCTTCCCCTTTTTTGGACTTCGCTTGCGGACGCAGGTCCAAGACTTGGATATCCGTAATTCCGTCAAGGGATCGATCGGAATAGACATCCCCGGTGATCACGAGTTTCGGAAAGTCGATCTTCCTATGGAGTCTTTCAAGCCTCGGTCGATATTCATCAGGTTCATGACAAGACCCGCAGTCTCCGTGAGGAAAGATGGGAACCGCGGAAGTGGCCAAGATATAACTGCCCGGGTTTCTGTAAAAGATCTCGCCCCAGGAAAGCGTTGCTTGGTGGCCTTTGCTGTTTCTAACCACCACAGCTAGATCAGTGCGTTTGGTAAATGCCGATACTTTCTTTTCTATAGAGGCTGATTCCAATATTGTCCTCAGTGGAACGCCTCGATAGTAGAAGACGCCATTGTATTGTCCGTCCTTCATGATCTCGTTCAGTTGGACCCTGGTGGATTGGTATTTCTCAAGGTCATCCAGGGATAGGTTCAAAGGCTGTTTCACGACACCGCGAATACTTAGATAGGGCTGATTATCGGCAATGCCCTGCGAAGGTGCGGTAACAAAGAGAAGAACGAATAAGAACAAGAGGCTCTTTTTCATGTGTCACTCCATCTGGATGTTTTCGTTAAGTTTCACAGGATTTGGGACAAGGCGAGGGAATGCCGGTACTAAGACACTCCCTCTTCTGTCGATTTTTTACTAGTCTCTTCTTAATATTTATAGGTGATCCCCAGCCAGATCTGCCTCCCCTGAGCCGGATAGCCGGTGTTGGGTTCATATTCTTCGTCGAATAGATTGCTAAACGCTAAATAGGCCTCGAATCGGTCCATAATCGGTTGTGTAATCCTAGCGTTGAAGATCGTGTAGCTGTCGTTTTCAACGGCCGGGTCATCAGGATATTCCAGTGTGGGCACCTCGGAATAGGATTTCCCCATGTACAGCAAATTAAGGTTGAATTTAGTCTCCAGATTCGGAATGACATATTGGACCATGAGATCAAACTCGTTCTCCGGGACCCAGACGACCTTGTCCGTGATACGGCCGGAACTCTTGTTTTCCGCATTGTTGATCATGTAGCCCGCCTTAATCATGAGATCTTCCAGAGGCGTCCAGACCACGCCGATTTCCGCGCCAAGCATTTCCACCTTTTCATAATTGATGTATTGATCAAATGGGTTGAGCGGGCTCTCCCTTGTAATCCAATCGGAAATGTCATGATAGAAACATGAGAATTCGACCCCAAGCATATCATCAAAGTTCCATGAAACACCCACGGTATAGTTCACGCTGGTTTCTGCCTCGAGATCAAGGTTGGGTTTGGGGAGGGCAATAATATTGCCTTCTTCGTCCTCGACTTCTTCTTCACCTGTAAAAATCTGGTTCAGTGTGGGAAACCGGGTCTTTCGGGCAATGGAGGCGAAAACCTTGCCTGTGTCGTTGAACCTATAACTCACACCGAGCATTAGATTGAGGTCATCTTTCTTGTCTGGGATACTGAGTTCTGTAATCACTCCCGTGTTTTCTTGGTCCACCTCCGCCTTATCCATGTCAAGCCAGTCATAGCTAATCCCGGCAACAATGGCGAGTCGGATGTCTAAAAGGTGACTCTCATTCTCCAGCCCTATGGAACCTGTGTAGGCAAAGGACTCCGCAAAAGGCAGGTCCTCAAGATCCCTTTGCTTGTGGGAATCCCCCCTGTAATGGATTGCAAGCTTCAAGGTATCCCAATCCACGGGTTTGTAATCAGCCATGACCATACCGCCGATAATATAGTCATCGTATTCACTCAGGGCGAACTGGTTCGTGTAAGTCTCATCATCATAGGAGGCATAGGTGTCCGCGTGATCATGGTAGAACAATCTTGCCTGAAGGCCGAGCTGGTCTGTGAATTGGTGTCTTCCACTCAAATCTATTCCCCAGTCATCATAGGATTCGATTCTGTCAAACTGGGAAAAATCGCCGGGGAAAACACGAACTCTGTCGATACTCGGCGGGTCACCCTTTTCAGTAGATATCAAGTGGAAATTTGCGTAAATCTCCGTATTCTCAGAGGGTTCCAGACCGAACTTTGCCCAGAAATTGTCCGTGCTGTAGTCCGAGTTGAGACGATCTCCCCCGTCTTCAATCAGCGTAAAGATCCTATTTCGACCGATCTGAATCATCCCCTCCCTGGGCACAAAATCATCGGAGACTTGCCAGGAATCCCATTCCCTGTGAGAATAACTCAGCCAGTAGCTAAACATACCCTTTTTCATGCCATGGGATAGACCCGCCTTAAAACCCCCGTCCACGCCTTCCAGCCCAGCTTCCAGATTAGCAGAAAAGGAGGGTGTTTCCGTCGGTTTCTTGGTGATGATGTTGATGACGCCCGCCTCGGCATTGGCGCCGTACAGGACAGAGGCTGCGCCCTTGACCACATCGATCCTGGCGACACCATCCACCGCGATCTGGTTCAGATCCAGACTGCCATACTTTGTTTCATAATATGGAATCCCGTCAATCAGGGTCAGAATCCGCTTCTGATCAAACCCGTGAATAGAAATATAGGGGAGATATTTTCGCCCCATCGTGACCTGTACCCCAGGGACAAAGGTCAGGGCTTCCGACACGGTATCAGAGTTGGTGGCCTCAAAATCCGCGGGGGTGATTTCCGTGGTGATGGAGATCTCTCTAACTGTGGACTTTTCCCCTCTGACCACCACTTCACCGAGGGTATACTCCCGATAATCTTCCTCCTCTTCCTCCTGGGCGCAGACCGGGCCGATGTACAGCGAAACGGCCAGCACCAGCAAACACATTACAAACTTCTTATTCTTACTCCCTTTCATCTCCTTTTCCTCCTCATATAAATTGGCTTTTTCCGTGATTTTTGTGTATGGGGCTTGTATCAATATTGATACATGACAAGGCTAAAAAAAACCGCTTCACACCACGTGTCCTCTTCAAGGCAAAATGACGGAATCAAAATAGATTAATCGTCTTTTTATGTCAAGATATTTTTTAATATCTTTCATATTATATTTAGTGACCAATAATTACTTATTATAACCATAATGGAGTGCCCTGAGGGACGAATAAACAAAACATCGGGTCTGATGGATAGGGACAATCTCATATGAGGAAGTCTGTAGGCTCCAAGGAGGATCGACCCTTAATCATGCAAAGAAGAGGTCAAATAAGCTCAAGGATCTTCTTGGACGAGTATTCGCCGACATCGGCGAGACCATCCAGCGGCATAAAGGAGAGTGCGTTGCTGGAGAAAAGGCAGGTGGCTGAAGCGGGAAACTCCTCATCAGGAAGGTAGAAAATGTAACAGAGCGCGATTTTCGGGAGAGGATAGAGGAGTAGAGAAAAATCCCCTGCCGCACCCGCAGGATTTGATTCCCCATCAAAGGCCTTCAGGATGACGTCTTGACGTTCCTTAATTTGAGTCACACTGGGAACGAGGATTTGTTCGCTATTCATGGTGAATGCCCCATGGTAGGGCATACTATCGGGCAGATCCTTGAATGCCTTGAACGGTTCAAGCCATATTGGGTCGTGGCTGACATGGATCGCATACAAGGAGATGAGAAGGCCCTTGGGGCCTGTTTCAGATTTGCTCGAGAGGGTTATTCCGTTCGGTCCCAGACAGCATGACTCCCCAAAGGAGCGGAAATAGTATGAGTCTCCCTGTCTCTGGGCAGGGAGCGCCCTTTCCAGTCCCTCCATGGGATTTGCGTAAAGCCTCTCAAGATGATCTTCAATGATTTGTTGGTAATTCGTATTCATGGAGGATCAAGTCTTGGGAGAATCAGGATAGCACCTGGGAAATGTAGACTAGGCTGAATGGGGAATCTTTCAGGGTATCCAAGAATCGTTCAATAGCCTTGGCTGTTTCAGGAAAGGGGTGGCCGATTCCAACGGCGTACCCATTCTTCAAGGCAATGTTCTTGAGGCTGGCGAGTTGAGAAAGGATGGCTGATTCTTCAAGGCGGTTATCCAGGAAGATGTGTCTTCTTGCTGCAGATACTTCAAGCTTTTTGGCGGTGCTATAAGCGGCAGAGTGGTTGGTGGTAAGGCTGTCGACAAAAAAGAAGCCCTTACTTTTGATCACTTGAAGGACTTCATTCATCTCTTTCTCACATGATGTAAACCTGGAGCCCATATGGTTATTGACACCCTGAGCAAAGGGCACGTCGGAGATATTTTCCACCATGATTCTGTCGATCCTGGTCATTGCATCACCTACAAATAGGGCACCCGGACCGGGGTCAATGGTGGATTCATAGGGTTCCATGGGCTGATGAAGCATGATTTCATGGCCCAGGTCATGGATCTCCTCTGCCAATATTTGGGTCTTTCGAAGACGAGGCAGAATAGCATAGGTTATCGGGATGCCCAGCTCTAAAAACTGTCTTGCTTGATAGGAAGTCAGACCTATGTCGTCAATAATCAGTGCAATACGGGGTTGTGAGTAGGAAAAGGTTTTGGAGAAAGTAGAAGCAAAGGCTCTGGAATATCCGTTGAAGACAAAGAGAGTCCCGAAAAGGAAAGAACTACTTTTCACTAAGAACTCTCTTCTATCCAAGGTGATCTCCACTTTCCAGAAAAGGGTTTATCCGCACAACTTCAGGGTTGATTCAGTAAGAGATGGACGTCTAAGGCGAATACCACTTTTCTGTGTTAGTACTACAAGTTGCGGTCAATGTCAATCAAAAATACAACATATGGTATATTTTTTTATTTAGTGAGTCTTTGAGGAGGGTTTTGGATGGGTAAGAGGTTGTCGTATAGACCCGCTTGACTCGCGAGCAAGTCAAGATGGATCAGACTAAATATAGGGTAGACGCGTGGGAAGGCGCGGAAACTCAAGTTCTAAAAGTGTTAATGCAGGGAGTGGACAGGAAAATGGCTGATGTTACTCCGGGGTAATATTGAGTTACGTCATTTCTTCTTCCAGCGCCGGATGAGATAGGGCTTGGTCATTTCAAAGGTCATGCAGTCCTCCTCAATGGCCTCTTCTGCCTGCCGCGTGGACATCCTTTTAGTCCTTTTAACAAAAGAGAAAATCCTTCCAAAATAGAGTGGAATAATAGAATCGATCATCAGTCCCGACTCACATACCGAATCCCGATACGCTACGGTGAAGTCATAGAGAATCCTTGCCCACAAATCGGTTGGGAATGTGAATACTTTTTCTGTCATTCTCTCCATCTCCAGGAGCTTTTTATAGAGATCTTCGGCCAGAACGCTCTTCCATATCTCCTTGCATTGGCTGAAGCCATCATGAAACTTCTGGAAAAGCACGTCCATATCCACGTTAACTTTTGGAGGCATCTCCACCTCACCTAATCCAAAACCATAGATGGAGGTCGGCTTGCTGTACTTGACGCTGAGCCAGAATGATTCAAAATGCTTCATCATGTTAAAAATGCTTCCAATCACCTCTCTAAACATGGGGCCGAGATCGGACCCAGGGTCTTTGGGACGGTGGATTTTAGGTCTTCCCATAAAAGACTGACAGACCTGTACACCTTGGTTAAAGGCAAGGGTGGTCATCCAGATATCGATTCCAAAATTAGCGATGGCTTCATCCCATAAAGGAGACTCAAGATAGACCTGAGCAAGACTGCCGTGGAAGCCGAAGTCTCCTCCAATAGGCTGTCGAACCCTCCTTCCATACAAGGCCCTGGATAAGGGATAGGCGATGCTGTTTGTGATAGTCCCATCGTACTTGTGTCTCACATAAAGAGGAGCCACATAGGAAAAATCATTGAAAAGGGGTTCCCCTAGGTGCTTAATCCACTGAGGTGTAATGCTTTTGAGGTCCGCATCCACCACCACTACCGCTTCTGCCTTTAGATCAACCACTTTTTTGAACAGATTTTTAAAGTTGTTTCCCTTTCCTTTGACACCTGGGGGCGTAGAGAGATAGATCTTGGGGACCTGCGTCGGAGTGTTCAGGAAAGCCTCCTTTGTATTATCCGGAGAATTGTTGTCACAGTTGATAATCACGGAATTTTTTTCCGGGAAATACTTGGTTAGTCCTTCGTTTGCCATTTTGGTGGGAAAGTCGATTGAATCAGCCTCATTATATGAGGGGATGCAGACGACTAAATCAGCATTTTCTATCTTTTCAGCATTGACTTCCGCTTCGAACATATTGGGAAAGACCTCCAATTTATACTATTAGGGTTCGGACCCGGTTCGCATCGACCTCAACCGTATAGGGCTCAAAGGGCGTCGGGCTAAGCGAGTTCTTTACCCTATGGGTATTTCATCATTCAGAATATCCAGAACCGCAGCATTCCAGCCCCTAGGTCCCCTCTCTTGTGTCACCTTTAGATGAGGGATCACCTTCTTCAATTCAGGATACTGATGCGGAGAGCTAATCAACACGGGATAATCCGCGCGCTTGAGCATGCTGAAATCAACGGGGCTGTCTCCGAGGGCAATCGTCAGGAGAGCAGGGTGATACGTTCTGTACCACGCCACAAGCCTCCCCATCGCCTCTCCTTTATCGCCTTCTCCGTGAAGATGATAAAAGCGCCCTCCCCTGGTAATTCGGAGCCCCTTCTGGCTGGCAGCATGATTAAGGATATCCACATTGGAGACCCCCTCTTCCGTCAAAATAAAGGGTTCATCATATTCCCTTTGAGATGCCAGACGAGCGGACGCCAAATCCAGCCCGGTTATACTGGAGATTTCCTCAGGTGTCATCTGCGAAAAGCCTCGAATCTTCCATCCCTGTTCGTCACGGATCTCTCCGAGGGCTCTGACCAAGAAATCGTGGGCCGGACCGATTGACCATTTCCAAACACCACGGGAAAAAATGGCATCAGAGGGATGTGGGTGTTTCCCCTCTTTTGGGAAAAAAACCCCTCCTCCGTTCTCAGAGATAAATGGAGAAGACAATCCCAATTCCTTCTGCAGGGTCCTTATTTCCGCTCTCGTCTTGCTGGAGACCAGGATAAGCGGGATCTGGCTCTCTTTACATTGCCTCAGCGCAGGCTCAGCCTCTTCCCAGCCATAGGAGTTGTGATCCAGCAGTGTCCCATCAAGATCTGTAAATATAATAATAAAGGGGCTGGGATGAGCCCCTGATTCCTCTTCTTTTTGGTGGTAGTCTCTGTTTCTCCTATTTGGAGAAACGTCTCTTTTCATTTTCAACCGCTTCGATCAAGTCATAATAAATTCGAGGGAGTTTGTTGGCCACCCTTTCCCATGACACGGTCTTAGGGGTTTCGAAGACACTCTGTTCTGATCTGCTTTCAACGGCCAGAATGGCCTCTGCAAGACCTTGCTCAAGGAAAGTTTGGAACTCTGGATAGGAGTTGACAAGACGCAAGAATCTTTCAGTCATCCTATAAGGAGATGTGAGTAAATCTCCCGCGTAGAGTATGGAATTCCTAAAGACTTTTCTGACCAGGTTTTCCTCTCCCTCTCTATCGTAATTCAAATTGCTGAAATTTGCGTCATCCGAATACTTCTTGATCTGGTCTTCGGCCACACTCTGATACATGATAGCAAGGTCTCTGAAGAAAGTATCGGAGATTTCAAGCCCTTCCTCTATGACCAAAGCATTCATTAGGGTCGTCACAACGTCCACGGCCATTCGGTGGAGGCCTTTGTTCGGATCAGCCTCGGAAACTTGCTGATGTTTGTGGTCAAAGGGCTGCTCGGTGAACATCACCTGTGCAGGGGAAGAGGCCTTTCTGTAGACTTCAATCAAGGTAAATATCTCCACCCCCCAGTTGGTGGCAAAACGCATCCTTTTCAGCAGGTCTACATGAAAGGCGACTTCACCTGAGAGCTGGTAGCGGAATCCTAGTAGAAAGTCAACCAGACGTAACATCTTCTCTTCTTTGCTTTCAGAGAACTTCCTTTTCAGGGCGAGGAGAAGAGGATCAAGAAGTAGCCGTTTCACCCTTCCATAGATGGTGCGCTCCATTAGACGAGCGTAATAGGCCTTTGAGAAATCGTAACCCAGCACCACCACCGGGTACATGAGACGATCCAGGTGAACCCGCCTGAATGTCTTGATATCCGCATCGATAAGCCCTATGGATTCTGCGCCCAGGGCCACGGCGATCCCGAAACTGAGGAACATATTCTTGCCTTTTCCAGGTTCCAGGATATTGAACCCGGTCTCATGCAGTTGTTTATAGATGCTGTTGAAGCCAGGGCCGTCGTTCCACTGGATCAGATAGTGTCTGATCCCATGTTCTCTGATCATGTCTCTTAATAGGAATGCGTCAGTTTCAGAAGCACCATCCAATCCGAAGATAATCTGGGACAGATATGTCACGTCCTTCAACTGTCGCAGAATATTTTCAAATACAGGCCGATTGTTCGGATCGGTATACTCGCTGGCAAGCAACGGAATAATCAATACTGTCTTCTTCCATTTGGAGTGAAGCCTGAGTTGGGACTTCAGGTTCTTCCGATCCTGTTTGAGGATATGGAATGTAGTGAGTTGAACGCGATCTTGGGAGAAGTCAGTGATGGTCCCGCCTCCTCTTCTATTCGGTCTAGAAACAGAATGAAAACCTCACACAGAACCTTCTTTGAGGAGATTGTCTGACCGAGGATTAGGTTGTCAAATAATCCGTTGATTTACAACTCTGTGCCCATGGGGATTTAAGATATCAAAAAACACTGCAAAAGGCACGGGATTAAAACAGCTTTTTCTGGTTAGATTCGACATCGTCTCTCATCTTGAGGCCAAAATGCTCATAGGCCTGCTTTGTGGCCTTTCGTCCCCTTGGCGTCCTCTTAATAAATCCCTTTTGTATCAGAAAAGGCTCATAGACATCTTCAAGGGTGTCCTTTTCCTCACACACTGCAGTGGCCAAGGTATCCAGGCCAATAGGCCCTCCGTTGAATTTCTCCATAATAGTCAACATGATTAGACGATCCATCTTGTCCAAGCCCTCTTCATCCACATCCAGCATGTTCAGGGCATGCATGGCCACATCCCGTGTAATCACACCCTCCGCCTCGACTTCTGCGAAGTCCCGGACCCTTCGAAGGATTCTATTGGCCACCCTTGGCGTCCCCCTTGACCTCTTTGCAATTTCAAAGGCCCCGTCCTTCTTAATAGGGATCTCCAGAAGCGACGCTGAGCGCTGGACAATGATCTCCAGATCCTCCGGTTGGTAGAAATCGACCCGAAGAATCACACCGAAACGCTCTCTAAGGGGTGGTGTCAAGAGTCCCACCCGGGTTGTGGCGCCCACCAACGTAAAAGGGGGGATAGGGATTTTCATAGTTCGTGCCGAAGGGCCTTGTCCTATAATGATATCCAGTTCGTAATCCTCCATGGCCGGATAGAGGATCTCTTCCACAACATGGTTGAGACGATGGACTTCATCAATAAAGAGGACATCCCTGGTTTCGAGGCTGGTGAGAATAGCTGCAAGGTCTCCCGGTCTTTCTATGACCGGACCGGAAGTTGCTTTGATGTTGACCCCCAACTCACGAGCGATGATAAGGGCAAGAGAGGTCTTGCCCAATCCCGGACTCCCATGAAATAGGACATGATCCAGGGCATCCGAACGACCCTTGGCAGCCTCGATAAATACCCTGAGATTCTTCTTCATCTCCTCCTGGCCCACATATTCGTCAAGACTCATGGGTCTGAGGTTTATCTCCGCTCGAATCTCATCTGCCTGAGGTTCTGGATTTGTAATTCTCTCTTCCATGATTAATCCATTGTTCCATGTCTTCTCTTCTCCTCCTTCTTGTTGTGAGAAACCTGGAGCAGAGGAGAGAGAAACAGGATTTCTAAGCCAGGAATCTAAGGGCCTCTTTGATCAAGCCTTCCAGGGTCACATCCTTTGTCTGCGTAATGGCCTTCTCAACCGCCCGTTTGGCTGATTTCGCGGGATAACCCAGGTTCAGGAGGGCGGAGAGAGCATCATCATAGACCCCTTCGTCTTTATCACCGAGTATACCTGTGGGGAGTTCCTTTGATTCACCCCGAACCTTCAAGGCTTTATCTTTTAATTCCAGGGCAATTCTCTCAGCAGTCTTCTTCCCCACGCCGGGGATGGCTTGCAATCGTAGGGCATTCCCTTGAGCCATGGCCTCCAGCAGTTCATCAGGACCGATTCCTGAGAGAATATTGATGGCCAATTTGGGGCCGATCCCTGAAACGGAGATCAACATCAAGAAGATGTCCTTCTCAAGAGGAGTATGAAAGCCGAACAAAATAATGGCATCCTCTCTGACATGGGTATGGATATGGAGACTCACCCGCTCATCTTCCTTCGGAAGGGTATAAAAGGTTGAGAAGGGGACGATCACTTCATAACCAACCCCATTATTCTCGATAATCAGAGCCTGGGTCGATTTTCTCAGCACAATACCGGTCAAATGCGCGATCATATTCTCCAAGAAAATGCCTAAGGTATTATTCTTGTCAAAAAATCGTCCTAAAACTCAGGGGGCTTGTTTCCCACCATATCTAGTCCAGTTGAGGTGGCATATGCCCGTGGCCAGGGCATCTGATGTGTCAAGACCCTGATGAGTCTTTAGGCCAAGAATGACTTGAACCATGGAGTGAACCTGCTCCTTAGTCGCCCTGCCGTAACCCACTACGGATTTCTTTATCTCCAAAGGGGTATATTCAAAAATCTTGACCCCACTCTCAACAGCAGCGACCAATACCGCTCCTCTAGCGTGACCAATTTTCAGAGCACTCTTCACATTTTTGGCAAAGAATACATCTTCTATGGCCATTTCCTGGGGCCGATAGTGTTCCATGATTTCAATCATGGAACGGAAGATTTTGTGGATTCGCTCATAGAAAGGGACATGCCTTGCAGAGGTGATGGCCCCAAGGTGGATACAAGTTATGCGATTGCCCTTCTTCTCCAGTAGACCGTATCCGGTGACCAAAGAGCCGGGATCCACCCCCAGCACAAGCATCAGGATAATGCCTCCATAACCTCATCGGGAATATCGAAATTGGCATAGACATGGTTGATATCATCATGTTCCTCAAGGGTTTCCATCAGATTCAGCATCCGCTCCGCGTCCCGACCTTCAAGACTGATCGTGTTTTGAGGAATCATGCTTACCTCTGCAACGGTGTAGGAGAGGCCTTTATCATCAAAGGTCTTTTTAACGGATTCAAAGTCTGACGGATCTGTTAGGATTTCAAAGTGGGTCTCCTCCTCTTTGATATCTTCCGCTCCAGCCTCCAACGCCAATTCCAGGAGCCTTTCTTCTTCAACACTCTCTCTATCGAAGACAATGAGTCCCTTCTTCACAAATATCCATGATACACAACCCGGTTCCCCAAGGTTTCCCCCATGGCGCTCAAAAATATGCTTGACCTCGGCCACGGTTCGGTTTTTGTTATCCGTGAGACAGTCTATCATAATGGCCACTCCTCCCGGGCCATAGGCCTCATAATTGCATTCTTCGTAAGAGGTACCCTCAAGCTCCCCTGTTCCCTTTTTAATGGCCCTTTCAATATTGTCTTTAGGCATGTTCTCTGCCTTGGCCGCCTGAATGGCCGATCGAAGGCGGGGATTACCTCCAGGGTCTCCACCTCCCATCCGGGCTGCCACCATGATTTCTTTGTTGAGCCTTGAAAAAACCTTCCCCCTCCTGGCATCTGCCGCGCCTTTCTTATGCTTGATTGAAGCCCATTTTGAATGACCCGACATATTGTTACCTCCTAAGATTGGACATGATTTCTATATGAATATAAGCGCCCTAGCCAACATGACTCATATATTCCTTGTTAAGACGAGGTATGAGCCGTAACGCCCCGAACATTATACCCTGAGCCTTAGACCTAACAGGTAGATTTCTTTGCTTTTCTTCCGGACCGCTGAAGGTCGAATGAGTCTCATTTGATCAAAACAACAGCCGACCTCCTTCGCGAATGTCTCTTGATCTTCTCCTTGGAACACCTTGCACAGAAAATGCCCTTCTTTCTTTAGAAGGATCAAAGCGATTGCCAAGGCCCTGTTGCCTAGTTCCAAAGAACGGCTTGCATCTGCAACTTTGATTCCGGTGGTTCGCGGGGCCATATCACTGATGACCAGATCCCTTGGACCGATTTCTTCGGCTAGCCACTCAGGGTCCAATTCGAGAATGTCTCCTTGGATGAATCTAAAATGAGGTACCGAAAGTGGAGCAAGTCCCTCAAGGTCTATACCTGCCACATCTCCCTGAGACCCAACCTTCTTCAGACAATACTGGGACCATGAACCTGGACAGCAACCCAGATCGAGAACGCGATGACCCTGCCGAATGAGCTTATACTTCTTATCGATCTCCTCAAGTTTATAGACGGATCTGGCCAGCCATTTTTCGGACCTGGCCCGGCGAGTATAGTGATCTTCCCATGTATTCCTTTTTGCCATTTTATTGAGACTTCACCGGTCCAACAGCCCTCAAACAAGCAGGACATTTTCCGTACTATCTAGCACATAAGCAACCTCTTTGCAAAAGAATCGTGAATTTTCGGCTTGTGTATTCAGTGGAAGGCGCACTGTGTAGAATCGTAAAGCATCTTGATCTCAGAATGGACAAAAGACCAAAGAGTCTGATAGAAATTAGTGTCGTGTCCCAGAAATAGCTTTCATTATCCTGAATATGTCCACAACGAACAGCAGAGGAGCAAGGGGGTCTCTTTTTTGTTCCGTCACCCAAAAGATAACCAAGCCTGTTATCGCTCCAAAGCGGACAACCCGCAGTGGACAGGCACAGAGAATTCACATCGCTATGGTAATATGGCTTTGTGAGGCTTCTTCAAAGCATGCATAAACCTGGTGCCGTTCCACTACCTCTGGACAGATGGTGACGAACTAAAAAGAGACCCCCTTTGTTTCTCGTGGATCTATGGCATAAATGTAATGATGTGAGTCACTTCTGAGACACGATACTAAGTCCAGCGTCTGTAATGAGAAGGAATTTGAAAATGATTGTGCAAATCTATGAGATACAGACACCGGAAGAAGCCGCGAGGTGCATCGAGGCGGGAGTGGATCATGTTGGTAGTGTTCTACTCCCGGAGCCGGAATGGAAGAATCAAGCCCTGAAGGAGACCTTGGGAATGACGGAAGGGACTCCAGCGAAAAACACCCTTATCCCCCTTTTTCGAGAAATGGATGTCTTGTTCAGGATACTGGACTACTATCGGCCCGATGTGATCCATTTTTGTGAAAGCCTCACGGACGGCCGCGGTTCTGAAACAGAACTCGATCCATATGTCGAGGCACAATCAAGAATAGTTGAAAAATTTCCGGAGATGGAGATCATGCGATCAATCCCTATTCCCGTAGAGGATTCCGCACCAGGGTTCCCCTCTCTGGAGATCGCCAAAAAATTTGAACCGGTCAGCGACTTCTTCCTGACCGATACATGGATGAAAAACGAGCCTATACAGGGATTTATCGGGATCACCGGAAAGCCGTGTGATTGGAGGATCGCCAGGGAGCTGGTCCTTCAGAGTAAGATACCCGTTATTCTTGCAGGGGGCCTTTCGCCGGAGAATGTCCATGAGGCCCTGGTGAAGGTGGGGCCGGCGGGAGCGGATAGCTGCACCCAGACTAACAAGAGGGACAAGGAGGGAAGCCCTGTGCGGTTCAAGAAGGACTTTGAGCGGGTGAAGAAGTTCGTAAAGGAAATAAGGAGGGCCGAACACCGTTTTTGAGGCGGGACGAAAAAGCTTTGAGACCCTTAAGCAAGGGAGAAACCCAGAGTTCACCATCAAATTTGTTGATGGGCGATGATAATTCAGGATTTTGGGAAATCCTGGGCACCAGCAAGGGGAACAAAAAAGAGTTGACACGAATAAACTTGTCAAATAATATAATATTTTAATACTGATTATTTAAAAGGCTCTTGATTCGTCATGGAATGGGCAAGCATTAACGCAATCATAATTATCCAGGCAACAGGGATTATCCTCAGCTCCCTGTTGCTATTATTGCTGTGCAAACCCAAACTACCGGGCCTGCTGATGAGATAGTATTAACATATAGACTTCAAAAAATCCGTTATCAGGCTCGACTGATAACGGATTTTTTTCTTCTCCCCTATGTCCTGGAGTAAAAAGTGTCGGGAGTGGAAGAAACAGGAGTTGAAGCATGAATAAGAAGATAATGCTGTATGATACGACGCTGCGTGACGGAACCCAGGGGGACCAAGTCACTCTTTCCGCCGAAGACAAGCTTCGAATCACCCGGAAACTGGATGAATTGGGCTTTCATTATGTGGAGGGCGGGTGGCCCGGTTCCAATCCCAAGGATGCCCGATTCTTTGAAATGGCTCGTGGAATGTCTTTTAAAAACACACGGTTAACGGCATTTGGGAGTACACGACGGGCCGATACAACACCTGGGGATGATCAGAGTATACAGGCCCTGCTGGAGACGGAAACCGAGGTGGTCACCATTTTCGGTAAGAGCTGGGATCTCCATGCCTCAGAGATCTTGGGAGTCACCCTTGCTGAAAACCTCTCTATGATCGAGGATACCCTGAGCTACCTGAAAAGACAGGGCAAGGAAGTGATCTACGATGCAGAGCATTTTTTTGACGGCTACAAACGCAATCCAGATTACGCTGTCAGCACGGTCAAGGCCGCTATTGACGGCGGGGCGGACATTATAGTGTTGTGCGATACAAACGGGGGGACCCTCCCTCATGAGATTCAGGGGATTCTGGAGCAAGTCATGCCCCACATCAGTCGTCCCGTTGGAATTCATGCTCACAATGATTGCGGTCTCGCTCTTGCCAATTCGCTGCAGGCTGTGCAGTTGGGGATTTCAATGGTTCAGGGAACCATAAATGGATATGGGGAGCGTTGTGGAAATGTAGACCTCATTTCCGTTATCGGGACACTTCAACTCAAAATGGATTATCAATGCATTGCCCCGGAAAATGCGACCCATTTGACGGAGCTTTCCCGTTTTGTCAGTGAGGTGGCCAATATCCCGCCATTGAATCAGAGACCTTTTGTAGGTAGAAGCGCCTTTGCTCACAAGGCAGGTGTTCATGTCAGCGCCATCATAAAAAATCCGATAGCTTATGAGCACCTGGACCCGGAAGAGGTGGGGAATCGAAGACGGGTCGTGGTTTCTGATCTCTCCGGTAAGAGTAACATTGAGTTCAAGAGTGAAGAGATGGGGATTGATCTGGGCGCTAACGGCAATGACAGTAGAAAGATCGTCGATAAGATCAAAGCAATGGAGGACCAGGGATATCAGTTCGATGCGGCAGAGGGGTCGTTGGAGCTTCTCATCAAGAAAGAGGCCGGTCAGTTTGAGGAACCTTTTGCCCTTGAGTCTTTCCGCGTGACCATTGAAAAAAATCGATCAAGACCCAGCTCCTCTCAGGCAACCATCAAGATTTCAGTGGCCGGAGTTGACGAGATCACTGCGGCTGAAGGTGATGGACCCGTTAACGCCCTGGATAACGCCCTGAGAAAGGCCCTGAACAAGTTCTTCCCCCATATTGGGGAAATGGGGTTAGTGGATTTCAAGGTTCGGGTCATAGACGGAAGTGACGCCACCGCAGCCAAAGTCAGGGTCAAGATCGAGTCGAGGGATAGCCGGGAAATCTGGTCTACTATCGGCGTATCGGAAGACATCATTGAGGCGAGTTGGCAGGCCCTTGTGGACAGTTTTCAGTACAAGCTTCTGAAAGAAATCAACGGAGAATAGAGTATGGTTATTCATGGGAACAACAGGGAGGGGAAACAGACCGCAGACACCCGCCGAATTCGGGAAGATCTGCGGCGGGTCCTGGCCGGATAACTTCTTTGCAAAGGAAATTCTAGACTAAATGAGAAGACAAAGAGCATTATCAGATATGCATAAGGAGGTTATCCTATGAAAGATCAAGTCATTTTTTTTGATACAACCCTACGAGACGGCGAGCAGTCGCCGGGAGCCAGTATGAATACGGCGGAAAAGCTTCGCCTTGCCACACAGCTTGAGAAATTGGGTGTGGACGTTCTGGAAGCCGGTTTCCCCGCCGCATCTCCAGGTGATCTGGAGGCTGTTAAGTTAATCGCTCAAAAAATTCGAGGTCTTCAGGTCGCGGGGCTTGCCAGGGCATCGAAACAGGACATAGATCAGGCTTGGGAGGCTGTCAAAGAGGCGGCTCATCCAAGGATTCATACCTTTATCGCCACTTCAGACATCCATCTTGAACATAAGCTGAAGATGAGTCGTGAAGAGGTGATCAAAGAGACGATGAATGCGGTCAAGCATGCCAAGGCCTACACTGAGAATGTCGAATTCTCGGCGGAAGATGCATCCCGAAGCGACAAAGACTATCTTTGCAAAGTCTTAGAAGCAGCGATTGAAGCGGGAGCCACCACGGTCAACATCCCGGACACCGTGGGATATGCCCTCCCAAATGAATTTGGTGAGTTGATCCGGTATATCCGTCAGCATACTCCCAATATTCATAAAGCCATCCTCAGCGTTCACTGCCATAATGATCTGGGTCTTGCAACCGCCAATACCTTGGCCGGTATTCAGGCTGGAGCGCGTCAGGCGGAAGTGACCGTCAACGGGATTGGGGAGCGAGCAGGGAATACCTCCCTGGAAGAGGTGATGATGACCCTTTATACGCATAGAGATCATATGGGTCTGTCCACCCGGATCAATACCCGTGAGATCTACCCCACCAGCAGACTGGTTTCTATGATCTCAGGGATTGTAGTGCAGCCCAATAAGGCCGTGGTAGGAGCCAATGCCTTTGCCCACGAGGCGGGAATCCATCAAGACGGGGTCCTGAAACACACCTTGACATATGAAATCATGGAGCCCATGACCATCGGGCTTGATACCAATCGCCTGGTTTTGGGAAAACACTCAGGCAGACATGCCTTTCGGGATAAGCTTGTGGATCTGGGCTACGAGCTGGGTGAAGAGGATGTCAACCATCTCTTCAAGAAATTCAAGACGTTGGCAGATAGGCGCAAGGAGGTTCTGGATGAGGACGTCGAGGCCTTGGTAGCGGAGGAAATCCTTCGGGTTCCGGATACTTATCAACTGGATTACCTGAATGTGGTCAGCGGCACAGGAACCGTGCCCACTGCCACAATCAAACTGCGGATTGATGAGAGTGTGGCCCAAAGCGCAGGATTCGGTGTAGGCCCCATCGACGCCACCTTCAACACCATCGCCAAAATGACCGGCACCCGGTCAAAGCTCCTTCGCTTTTCAGTCAGTTCTATCAGCGGGGGAATGGACGCCTTGGGCGAGGTCACGGTCCGGCTCGAAGAGAACGGCTTGGTGGTCTTAGGTAAGGGCGCAGACCTGGATATCTTTACAGCTAGCGCCAAGGCCTATATTAACGGGCTCAATCGTCTGGAATACCTGAAAAAGAATCCGTCTATAAATCCTGACGAGAGAAGATTATAAAACAGCTATGCGATTCTGAATATTTCGTCATAGCAATCTATAGAACGGAAGGAAAACGTATGACTACAGCAATGACCATTACCGAAAAAATCCTTGCTTCCCATGCGGGACTGGATTCAGTAACACCCGGGGATTTGGTTGAGGTACAGGTCGATCTGGCACTGGCCAACGATATCACTGCACCCCTTGCCATTCGGGTGTTTGAGGAACTGGGGACCGAAGGAGTATTCGACCGGGAAAAGATCGCACTGATTCCGGACCATTTTGTGCCGAATAAGGATATCCCCTCGGCCCAACAGGCCAGATTGATGAGAGAATTCGCTCTCAAGCACAGCATAAAGAACTACATCGAGTTGGGAGACGGTGGCATTGAGCATGTCATTCTGCCGGAAAAAGGTTTAGTCATCCCCGGCGACCTGGTCATGGGAGCCGATAGCCACACCTGTACCTATGGCGCGCTTGGGGCCTTTTCCACAGGTGTCGGAAGTACGGATCTTGGCGCCGTTATGGCAACGGGCAAGACATGGCTCAAAGTTCCTCCCACTTTAAAACTAGTGTATGAAGGAAATCTTCACCCCTGGGTCGGTGGAAAGGATTTAATCCTCGTTGCTCTGGGCATGCTGGGTGTGGAAGGCGCTGTCTACAAGGCATTGGAATTCTCCGGTCCGGTTATTGAAAAACTTTCCATGGATCAGAGGCTTTCCATGGCCAATATGGCCGTGGAGGGAGGAGCCAAGAACGGGATTGTGGCACCGGACGAGATCACCCTAGCCTATGTCAAACCGAGATCCGACAGGGAGCCCCTTCTGCTACACAGCGATCCTGATGCCGATTATGAAAAACGCATCGAGATCAATGTGGATCAACTCGAACCACAGGTGGCATTCCCCCACTCCCCAGACCATGTCCGCCCCATATCTCAGGTGGGCAATATCTCTGTGGATCAAGTCTTCATCGGTTCGTGCACTAATGGCCGATTCGAAGACCTGAAAGGGGTTGCGGATATCCTCAAGGGGAGGTCGGTGTCAAAAGAGACTCGACTCATCGTAATACCGGGTTCTTCTCTTATTTATAAGAAGTGCGTTCAGGAGGGGATCATTGAGACACTGCTGGATGCCGGTGCCGTGATTGGTCCACCCTGTTGCGGACCATGCCTGGGCGGGCATATGGGGGTTCTGGCCCAAGGGGAAAGATGCATCTCCACGAGTAACCGGAACTTTGTGGGGAGAATGGGACATCCCCAAAGCGAAGTTTATCTGGCAAATCCGGCCATTGCCGCGGCCTCGGCCGTGTTGGGCCGGATAGGGTCCCCGAACGAACTCTAGGGCATTTTTGAGTAAAGTCCTTGGTGTCAAAGCTGGGTCTTGGAAATACACATAATCATAGATAGTTATCATGTGATGCAGGATACTTGATACTTGATACTGGATCCCTGATACTAGATAAAAAAATCATTGAAAACCAGTATTTTGTGTCCTGTATGTTATGCTCGTGGAATAAATAAAAGATAAGGCATGGGCTGTGTTACCTCAAGATGATTTCTATAGGGTCCAGTGGCGGTGATCTGGCCTTTGAGGGTTTAGGAGACTGCTCTTTTTAGGGGAACGTAGCGAATTGAAATGGAGTAGGTGAAAATAGGTTTGGAGAAAGGGTACAAGGATTCGAGGATTCAAGGGTTCAAGCGATAGTACACTCGACCCCTTGTATCCTTCGTGTAACAGCTATATCCAATTACACTTTCTCGGCTTCCTACAGCGACCAACTCTTTTGGAGGTGATTCATAGATGAAAATTAAAGGTAACGTGTGGAAATTTAATGACAATGTGGACACGGACTTGATTATTCCGGCCAGATTTCTCAATGTGTCCGACGAAGAGACTCTAGCAAAAAACTGTTTTGCTGATCACAAACCTGATTTTGCAGACGGGGCTCAGCCGGGTGACATTATTGTGGCCGGTAAGAATTTCGGTTGCGGATCATCAAGAGAACATGCTCCATTGGCCATCAAGGGGGCCGGGATCCGGCTAATTATCGCGGAGAGTTTTGCTCGAATATTCTACAGAAACGCCTTTAATATCGGGCTTCCTCTGCTGGAGTCTATTGAGGCCGCCTATAGTCTTGAAGAAAGTGACCATGTTTCGGTGGATCTGGTTACAGGGCAAATCAAAGATAGGGAAAAAAAACAGACTTTCATGGCTAAGCCGATCCCCGACTTTATGATGGAAATCATTCGAGCCGGGGGATTAGTGAATTATATCAAGCAGAAAGGTGTGTGAGGGAGGAGGGAAATGTCAGTTAAACACCATATCGCAGTAGTTTCCGGAGATGGAACCGGACCGGAAGTCGTGGTTGAAGGGATCAAGTCTTTGAAGGCCGTTTCAAAAAAGTGTGGGTTTGATCTTGAGTTTGAGGAGTTTGATATCGGGGGCGAAAAGTATCTGAAAGACGGCACCTTACTGCCGGACAGTATCCTGGATGAATTAAGGGGAAGAGATGCGATCTTTCTAGGCGCCATCGGTCACCCTGATGTCAAACCGGGCATCCTGGAGCGGGAGGTCCTTCTGAGAATGCGGTTTGAATTGGACCTCTATATCAATCTCAGACCTGTTGAACTCCTGCCCGGAGTCGATATTCCACTGAAGGACAAAGGCCCCGAGGATATCAATTTTGTCGTTGTCCGGGAAAATACCGAGGGCCTCTATGCGGGCAGCGGTGGTTTTTTGAAAAAGGGGACGCCGGAAGAAGTCGCGGTCCAAGAATCGATTAACACAAGAAAAGGCGTAGAGCGGTGTATTCGATATGCCTTTGATTATTGCCGGAAGAGAAACAGAAAGAAGCTTCTCACCCTGTGCGCCAAGAAGAATGTGCTCATGTATGAATCCGATCTTTGGGATCGATGTTTCGAGGAAGTAGCTACAGATTATCCCGACGTAACCACCGACTATCAACACGTAGATGCCTGTTGTATGTGGATGGTAAAGAATCCGGAAAAGTTTGATGTCATTGTCACCAACAATATGTTTGGGGATATCATCACGGATGTGGGTGCCATTATCCAGGGAGGTCTGGGTATTGCCGCTGGAGGAAATATCAATCCCGGTAATGCGGCCATGTTTGAGCCTATTGGGGGATCTGCTCCGAAATATACCGGATTAAACAAGATTAACCCTTTGGGGGCCATATCTGCTGCTCAGATGATGCTGGAATACATCGGAGAAGAGGAGGCAGCGGGCATTCTCCTCAATGCCATAAAAATGACTGTGGCCAATGACCTCCAATCTCTGGAAGCCGGAAAGATGGGTTACGGGACCACAGAAGTCGGGGATCTGGTCGTCGGCTACATCAGATAGTGTCACTGTGCGGTTTGATAGGAATTTCGCCTAGCGTCGGAATTACAAAAAGGACTCTTCCGGTTATTGAGAATCCAATCACTAAACCTTTCTGGATCTGTAAAGAGTCATGGTGTCTTTTCGGAGTGACTGTCGGCCTGCGACGAGTTCAGTCGAGCGGAGACCTAAGTTATTTCAGGATGTTAGAGAGTGGCGGCCCCCTGGTCGCGAAATTGAAAAAACAGTAAAAAAGACACAACGAGAGGTTGTTTCTCTCATTGTGTCTTTTTTAGGGTCAAACGATTTAGGGTAGTCTAATCAGGATATTAGACGCAGCCTGTGGGTTTGGGTAGACCAGCCATCTTGCAGGCGCCTTTGCCCGGGCCGGATGGGAACAACTCGTAGATATACTTGAGTTTGAAGCCCGTCACTTTGGACAGGATTCTGACCATTGGAGCAATCCCGTTTTTCTTATAATAGTCCTGAAGGACCTCAATAACCTTCCAGTGTTCTTCTGTAAGCTCCTCAATTCCTTCAACTTGCTTTACGTACTTTACCCAGTCTTTGTTCCAGTTATTGAAATCATCAATAAAACCATCTTCGTCTACGTTGAAAGATTGCCCTTCATAATCAACTGTTGGCATGACCACGAACCTCCTTAGTTATATTGCTATCTTATAAGCATTTCACATAAAAACATAGATGTATAACCCATGTTTTTCATGTTGTCAATCCTTCTTTCGTTTATCCCGTGGGGAAATGGGTTTCTTTTCCCTTTTGTCTCTCAAGAGCGGCCCTAATAAGGCCTTTCCCCCACATATCGTTCCCTGCCGCATGGACATGGGTATAGGTGGCAAGCAGGTTCTTTTTGCAGAGCCCATCTCTGTCTCCGTCAATACCGCGTCCTCGGAGCACTTTGAAGATCGGGTCGAATTCTTCCGCCCGACCTATGATCGGCCTGGAGTAATGAAATTCATGGCCCTTCAGAGTTTCGCCTATTGGATAATATGGATTATTTCCCAGCACTTCCAGCATCGTATATCCGTGACCCTGCGGCTTTTCCTCCATCACACAATGAAGGGGAAGGACACCCACCATGGGATAGGTATTTTCTTTCAAAACAAGACTCTCCCCAAGGTACATCAGCCCACCACATTCTGCATAAACGGGAAGCCCATTTTGGATATCGTCTTTCAATGAATCTCTGAAACTTTTATTATCGGCCAAAACTTGAGCCTGTGTTTCCGGAAAACCGCCGCCGATATATAGGGCATCTAAATCAGGAATTTTTTTTTCTTCGAAAGAGTTGATTTCCACCAGAGCCGCTCCCAAAGATCTCAGTGCCTCCAGGTTTTCAGGATAGTAGAACCAAAAGGCCTTATCCCGGATGTAACCGATACGTGGTGGATCGGCATCTAAGGTCTGATGGGAGATTGCCCCCCGATCCTGCTCTTCTCTGTTCAGGGGCTCGACCTGGTGGGAAAGACTCCACATGGTCTCTAAATCCAGGTTACTCTCGACCGTGGACCTTGCCCATACAACCGCTTTTTCGGCTTGTTCCCGTTCCAGATGTGGAACAAGACCCATATGCCTCTCGGGAAAGAGATCTTCTTTCAGTTTCGGGACCGCGCCTATGACAGGTAATTCACAGTATCTCTCGACGGAACTCCGCACAAGGATCTCCTGGCGGGGCCCGGCCACCCTATTTAAAATGACACCCGCGATGTTCAGGGCAGGATCGAATTTCTGACACCCCATAATCAGTGCGGCTATCGTTCGCGTGGCCATGGTCACGTCGGCAATGAGGATGACAGGGGCATTGAGTAATTTCGCCAACTCTGCGGTGCTACAGCAGCCCTCCAGATCAAAGCCATCAAAAATTCCTCGGTTTCCTTCGATGAGGGCGATGTCCGAATCTCTTGAATGGGCAGAGAAAGACTGAAAAATTTGTGCGTCAGTCATCAGATAGGGGTCCAGATTATGACAGGATCGCCCGGCGGCAAAGGTCAGCCAGCCTGCATCGATGAAATCGGGACCTTTTTTAAAAGGGGCAACCTGAATCCCTTTTTCTTGCCAGGCGGCAGTAAGGCCCACAGAGAGGATGGTCTTACCCGAGCCTCCTCGTAAAGCGGCAATAATGATGCGGGGTGATGCGTTTAACATAAAACTCCCTGGAAAACACCCTTTAAAAAACCATAAAGATACACAACCCGTGTTTAACTGGGTTGGTCCATATATAGACTACTCCAACAAATAATGACATAAAATAATCGGTTCCATTAAAAAATCAACAACCCATTGAAATTAATACCATTTGTGGACATCGAGACTTCATTGTCGCAAGGAATGATGGCAGGAGTGTATGAAGAAGGCTTAGCATGATTTTTTTGTTGACAATTCATTTGATTTTCGTGATATAGTTTTTCTTTGTGCAAATATTCACTAATACTTATCGAGACAGACCCCACCATGTTAGCCTTGATGCGTATTCATGAGTCTAAAGACCTGGTTACCGAGGCCGAGAGGTCAATTTGAGGGAGGAGGTGAGTTCAAAAAGAAAATAGGCTTTTTGGGCTTTCCGTGGGGGATAAGATAACCCTTTATTTAATTCTAATGAGGAGGCGTTCATAATGGCTTTCGAACCGAGAGAAGAACAAAAGGAGTTGAAGTACCAGGAGCTCCGCATCTATTCTGACGAAGAGTTGAAAAACTATACGGAGGAAGAGCTTAAGGCATTCAAGATCAAGCACGAGATTCCCATGTGTGAGAGCCTGGAGGAGGGTCCCTGGCCCAGTTTTGTGGCCGATGCCAAGCGGGAAGCCCTTCACAGGCGAAAACTGGCTGACGATCGGATGATGATCGAGCGAGACGTCGTGGAGGACCTTCTCGGCCAGCTTGAAATCTCTTTTGAAGAAGGGGAAACCCATTGGAAACATGGCGGTATCGTCGGTGTCTTCGGCTATGGCGGCGGCGTGATCGGAAGGTATTCCGACCTGCCGAACAAATTCCCCTCCATTGCCCATTTTCACACCATGCGTGTCAACCAGCCTGCCAGTAAATTCTACAACAGCGACTATCTCAGATCCCTCTGTGACATGTGGGAATACCGTGGCAGCGGCATGATGAATATGCATGGATCCACCGGGGATATCATCTTCCTGGGGACGTTCACTGAACAGCTTGAGCCGATCTTCTTTGAACTCGGTCATGTGCTTCAACAGGACCTGGGTGGCTCCGGTTCCAATCTGAGGACCCCTTCCTGTTGTATCGGAAGGGCGCGTTGTGAATGGGCCTGCTATGATACCCAGGATATGTGCTACGAACTGACTCACTATTACCAGGATGAATTGCACCGTCCTGCCTTCCCTTACAAATTCAAATTCAAGTTTGACGGATGCTCCAACTGCTGCGTCGCCTCCATCGCACGGGCCGACATGTCCTTTATCGGCACCTGGCGGGATGAGATTCAGGTCGATCAGAATGCGGTCAAGGCCTATATGGGCGGAGAGATTCAGCCTAATGCCGGTGCGCACGCTGGAAAAGACTGGGGTAAATTCGATATAGAAAAAGAAGTCATTGGTCTTTGTCCGACCCAATGTATGTGGTTGGAAGACGGCCAGCTCAAGATAGATAACACGGAATGTAACCGCTGCATGCACTGTATTAATGTCATGCCTCAGGCCCTGCGTCCCGGAAAGGATACGGGTGTCAGCATTCTGTTGGGTGCAAAGGCCCCCATCCTGGAAGGCGCCCAGATGGCCCTTTTGACCATCCCCTTTATGAAGGCAGAAGCTCCTTATGACAACATCAAGGAGAACGTGATCGAGCCAATATGGGATTGGTGGATGGAAGAGGGGAAGAATCGTGAGAGGCTCGGGGAGTTGATTCAGAGGCAGGGTGTCCAGAAGCTTCTCGAAACCCTGAATATCCCGCCCATGCCGCAGATGGTGAGGGAACCACGCTCCAATCCCTATATCTTCTGGAAAGAGGAAGATGTACCCGGCGGATTCAAGAGATCTATCGACGACTATCGTTCCAGGCATGCAAGATAGAAAGAGAAGAGGAGGACAATAACATGGCATTATCGACTGAGAGACTCGGGTTATTCAATCCCGAAAAACCTATGGAAAACAGGCTCACGGACCTTGGCCCGAGACATTTTTGGCAGTACTTTCCCCCCATCATTCAGAAAAACTATGGAAAATGGAAATATCATGAGATTCTCGAACCGGGAATTTTGGTCCATGTATCTGAATCGGGAGATAAAATATTCACGGTACGATGCGGCGGGTGCCGGTTTATGACCGTTGAACATGTGCGGGAGATCTGCGACATCGCGGACAAATACTGTGACGGCTACGTGCGGTTCACTACCCGCAACAATATTGAATTCATGGTAGACAGTCTGGACAAGGTTGAGGCCCTGAAAAAGGACCTTTTAGGCCGCAAACATGTCTCCGGCAGTTATAAGTTCCCCATCGGCGGAACCGGTGCCGGGCTGACCAATATCGTTCATACTCAGGGGTACATTCACTGCCACACACCGGCAACGGATGCATCCGCCATGGTCAAGGCCGTGATGGATGAGTTGTTCGAATACTTCGGTAAGATGGAGTTTCCCGCCCAGGTCCGAATCTCCATGGCCTGCTGTCTGAATATGTGTGGCGCGGTCCACTGTTCCGATATCGCCCTATTGGGTTATCACAGAAAACCGCCGATCGTTGACGGTGAAGTCCTGGACAAGGTATGCGAGATTCCTTTGGTCATTGCCGCGTGCCCCACGGCCGCTATTTCCCCCACCAAGACCGAGGATGGTCTAAAATCGGTCAAGATTAAGGAAGAGCGCTGCATGTTCTGTGGGAACTGCTATACCATGTGTATGGCCTTACCTTTGACCGATAAGGTAGGTGACTGTGTGACCATCATGGCCGGAGGCAAGGTCTCCAACCGGATTTCACCGCCAAAGTTCAGCAAGGTCGTTGTACCGGGTCTACCCAATAACCATCCAAGGTATCCGGAAGTATGCCAATCGGTTAAGCAGATCCTTGAGGCCTATGCGGCCGGTGCCAACAAATACGAACGGATCGGCGACTGGGCCGAGCGGATCGGTTGGGAGAGGTTCTTTGAAAAAACGGGGCTGCCCTTTACGGCGCATCTGATCGATGATTATCGTCTTGCCTATGATACATTTCGGACTTCCTCACAGTTCAAGTATACCGAGGCCTCATGGAATGTGTCCAAGGCGGTGGGTGGTGTCGAGTAATAGATAAATCATAAGGAGCCAATCATGGAAGACATCAAGAAGGCCATATTAGAGTTCGCAGAAGGCAACAAAAAATCCAAATTCTACTTCGCCGATATGGAAAAGGGTGTGAGGAAAGTGCTGCCCGATGTGAAGGCCAGAGAGGTCAAAAAGGCCGCTACCGCACTCATTAATGAGGAAAAACTGATCTACTTCTCGACAGGCAGCAGCACCATGTACGGTCTAAAGGGTCGGGGTCAGACCGAGGACCATTAGATCCCTATCCTTAAAGGCAACCATTTATCGTGTGATTAACAGAGGTCGCTATCCGAGAAGGGTGGCGACCTCTTTGTTTAAGTTTCCCTGTTTAACGGTTCAACGTTCCCGGTTTCTGGTTTAAATGAAGCCTTTAAACCCTGAACAGGGAATCTGATAACCTAAGTTAGAGGATCGACATGAGAGAACCACAGGATGGTGACGATTTCATCGCGGAAAAAAGGCGGTTGCTAAAGGACAACCCTGAATGCGCCACATCTTCCTATAACCTGGGCGTGTCACTGCTCGAGGAGGGGAAGCTCGATGAGGCGGCTGATGCCTTTCGGGAAGCCGCGGACAACAGCGGTAGAATGTTCGAAGCATGGGTGAATCTGGGTTACATCTACTTCAAAAAAGGGGACCTGGACATGGTGGTGGAGGCCAATAAACGGGCGGTTGAGATTGAGCCCCGGTACGCACGTGGCTATGCGAATCTCGGGTTTGCCTACCTCCAGATGGAAAGGACCGAAGAAGCCATTGCAACCCTTAAAAAGGCCGTTGAAGAGAATCCTGATATTGTTCAAGCCTACGGCAACCTGATCAATGCATACCTCCAAAAAGAGGATGTGGACAAGGCCATTGAGATCGGCGAAAAACTGATTAAGAAGGCGCCGGGTTTTGCCCTTGGGCACAATAACCTGGCCTTTGCCTATTATTGCAGGGATGAATACGACAGGGCTATCGAGCACATGGACAAGGCCGTTGCACTGGGATTCCAGGCGCACCCGGATTTCATGGCAAAGTTGGAACCATATCGGACGAAATGAAAACCAAACAGTTATTCCGAGATTATGAGTATTTGGTGGATGAAGCGGAAGCGGTATTCCACAAGGTGGCTGAAGAGCATGAATCATGTATCAAATGCGATCTTCACTGCTCGGATTGCTGTCACGCCGTTTTCGGCCTCTTTTTGATTGAGGCGGCCTATCTTCGGGAACACTTCGAGCAGATGAAAGACCATGCCATACAGGAGGCCTTGGACCGTTGTGAGAGGGCGGACCGGGATATGGAAAGGCTCCAGAAGAGGCTTGAGGCCTTTGAAGATGACCCCCAGATGAGACACTATACCCTTGCCAAAGAAAGGATCCGATGCCCCCTTCTTGACGATCAGAATGAATGCGTCCTCTACCACCGCCGGCCCATTACGTGTCGGCTCTACGGAATCCCTACGCGAATCCAGGGGAAGGCGCGCGTATGTGGGACGTCAGGGTTTAAACAGGGGGAGAAATACCCGGTATACGATCTGGATGCCTTATACCATAAACTGTATGTTCTATCTCGTGAACTTGTAGAAACCGCGGGGCAGGAAGATACGGAAAAGGCCTCTCTTCTTGTATCGGTTGCCAAGGCTATTCAAACCCCGGTCAATAAACTTATTGAAGATACGTTTGAATCGTCCGGTGAAGACAAAGGGCGTGATCAGCAAGGTTCTGTTGAATCAGGGCAAACTCCTGGGAATCATCAAAGCGGTACAAACCGAGAAGGGGGGAGAACATCGTCTTGATCTCATCAGGAGTGAACGACTTTAAAAGGCTTTCGAGTTCCGACGACTCACCCAGTCGATAGGTTTTCTGTCTGCACTTCTCCTCTATTCCTTCAAAAAAGCCTTCAATGACAGGATACACGAAATCATCACAAGCCCAGACAGGATCTCCTGTCCCATCGATCCTATCAAGCCTCATTCTGACGGTAAGGTTCAGGAAGAAATAGGTGATCGCGAGCAGGGGATCAATTCTTTCCTTTCCATCAAACATCGTGAACTTCTCATAACACCGAGCCGTCGTAAGCTTCACATGAACCTTATCCTCTTTGGTCTTCACCACGAAGTCCCCTGCCCCGTGGTGCCATGGGTAGATCTGCCTAAAATCGGATGAATCATAATAGAGAGTCAGGATCTTGGCTGACTGACGGAATATCTCTCGGGCCTCCGCTTTGGAGTACGATCGATAACCTCGCGAAGAATCCCAGATGCGAACCATCTGCCCGCCGTTCTGATCAGGATGATGAAGGTGCCACTCGTGATAATCCTCCAACCATTCGGCCAGAACCATCATCAGATGAACCGTCTCTTTTCCCCTGCCCCATTGAATGTTGTCCGAATAATAGAAATCAGGGAGATAGGAAAGAGAGGTCTTTTCGTTCAAATAGGAGATGACATCACATTCGTTGCAAAGCCACGTCCTGCCCCGATCGGTCAAGGCCGTGATCACGGCGAATTTGATGGATTGATCCTCGAACACGAATTCAGCAGAAGCAATATGTGAGAAGTGACCATGTTTTTCACTTCGAATCACCAGCCGGGTATCGGGCCCGAGTGGATCGGGTAGGCCGATTCGGGACTGCACCAGGTCCATCAGGACCGGCTTAGAGATCTTTAACAAAAAATGCTCGAGTGCTTTGAAATAGTCCCCCAGTTTGAAATAGGGATGGGTTTTATAGAGAGACAGTTTGAAGGGGAGGTCGGCCTCTCGAGGGCCGATGGGAATATCTCCTTCGGGATCAGATAGGCGATGCTCAATCATCATAGCCGGCTCAGGGCATAGGATGCGAGATCCCCAACTGTCCTGGATTCCAATCGCCCTGCTTCATACACCTCTAGTAAAGCCTCATCATGTGTAAGTCCCGCCATGTCCTCCTTTGCCTCACTGACCCCCAGTTCACCCAAGAGCATAGCGGTGTAGCCGCGAATGGTCGGATCAGGATCCTTTAGAAGGGGAATAAATTGATAGCCCTTTTTTCGAAGGATATCGGGACGAGACCCTGATACCTTGATAAAGGCCCGAAGCACGTCGGGCAAGAGGGCCCTGTCAGCGACCAAGGGATAAAGCTGGGGGACGTATCCCCCGAATTGATCCGGGCGATTGCTGATGATTTCACCGATGGTGTCAATATATCCCCAACTGGATGCGGCCGTGTCTGTCACGGCAGTGAACAGGCCTTGAAGAAGCCGTGAAACAGCTTCAGGGTTTTGTTGAGAGATCAGGCCGGATACCTTTCCCAGGAGATCGGCCGCCCGGAACCTTGTAGGGTCGTCCACGGCATAGAGGAGACGTTTGAGATCCCTGATGATCCTCTGATCCTGCTCGGCCAGCTCGAGGATTTCTTCGACTCTGTAATCCTTGACGAGCCTTTCCACATCCTTTTTTGAAAAGGCTTTTTTCCCCTTTTTCTGACGGGTTCGGCTTGTGGAAGGAGAACTGCCCCTCTCCAGAAGTCTTTTTGTACCTTCATCCGTGACTTCACGAACATCCTCGTGCATGCGGATGAAGTAGAGGACACCGTTGATCTGACGCCCTTCATAGGCCCCACTGTGGACGATGAGATGGGTTTCCAGGTCGTAGTTGGATACCTCTTTCTCCAGATAATCATCTTCCGGAAGAAGACCCCACGCCAGATCCCAATCCCCTTTGCAGGCAAAAACCAGGGCCTCAATCAGCGCGCTCCCCAGATTGTGGCCGGTGATGTCACAGGCATAGACCGCTCCGCAGGTGCATCTTCCAACAGGCATCTCATTAGGCATTCGTGTGGCCAGTTCCTTGGGGCGGTCAATCAGCGCGCCACAAAAGGGACAGATGGGTTTGTCAATAATGGTTCTTTCAGAAAATCTGCTTACCATTTGCTATATGGGATTCTGTGTTCCCAGTTCAGGGTTCAAAGGTTGAAAACTGGTGAAAACCCCGAACGGGGCTCACCGCGCCGAAGCTTCAACGACGGCGGCTGAACCTTATATATCCAGATCCAAACCAACCGCCTCTTCGTCATATTCAAAGGCAATAATTTCGAAATCATCGCCTATCGATTTAAACTCTATGGTCCAATGCTCGTATTCTTTGCCCGCAAATCCGCAGCTTAGGGTGCCGAGCCGGGCATTATGCCTCACTAGTTTCGGAACGACCTCATCATCAAAGATCATCCTGATATGATCTTTGTCTTCCTCATCTAGTTCATGGGTGGGATTCATGTCTTCCTGGCTCTTCATGGTTCTTGAGGATTCCCGGTTTAAAGGTTATAAACCGAATGATTTCTTTAACCACAGAATCATCCCCCGGCCAATTTGCCCGTAGGGCATGCATGTGAATGGCCGAACAGGTCGTTCGGCCATTCGGTCGTAAAGGTCTGCGGTTGTCTGCGGTTAATTCCAGCATTACCTCACTTTGTAGGTCCGGGCAGATCCAGGGTCATACATTTGTTTCCTGGGGTACAGGATTTCTCAGTGATTGTGGGTCGGCTTCCACCTGGTCCGGATCCCATGACATGACTGCCCCGACTGACTACCCGTTCAAAACTCCGCGAATGGCATTCCGGGCAATCTATATCCACCTCATCGCTGGAATTGACAAAGAGTTTTTCAAAGACATGACTACACTCAAGACATCTGAATTCAAAAATGGGCATTCCCTTTCTCCATGTAACCATCAAAGCTCATATGTGATAAAGCCGCGCTTTGAGAAATTGACAAAACCGGGGCAAGATAATCCCTTGACCCCTTGGATCCTTAAATCCTGGACCCCTTTCTCCCAATTGGGAGAAGACTTATAAATATATCGATCAACCCACCCAAAGTCAAACTCATCTCGCCGATTTGAACGGCTTGGGGATTTCTTGGTATTTTCTCTTGACTTCTGTCTTGAGTTTGAATAACCAGGTTTAATCGAATTCAGTTAAGGGTCCGTAGAGGAGCTATCCATAACCGAACAAGATGCATTTGATGTGTTATCC